>JAZSDI010000093.1:0-14270 GCA_045531045.1 Acutalibacteraceae bacterium
GGTACCAAGGTATTCGCTTTGGGCGGTAACATTAACAATACAGGTCTTGTTGAAATTCCTATGGGTACAACCCTTCGTCATATCATTTATGATATCGGCGGCGGTATCCCTGGTGGTAAAGCATTTAAGGCTGCTCAAACAGGCGGGCCTTCCGGCGGATGTATCCCTGCTTCTTTGATTGATACCGAGGTTGACTACGATAACCTTACCGCTATCGGCTGTATGATGGGCTCCGGCGGACTTATCGTTATGGATGAGGATACCTGTATGGTTGATATGGCTAAGTTCTTCCTTGAGTTTACCGTTGATGAGTCTTGCGGTAAGTGTACTCCTTGCCGTGTAGGTACTAAGAGACTTCTTGAGTTACTTGATAAGATTACAAAGGGTAAGGGAACATTGGAAGATGTTGACCGTCTTGAAGAGCTTTGCTACTATATTAAGCAGAATTCTCTCTGCGGTTTGGGTCAGACTGCTCCTAACCCTGTACTTGCAACACTTAACTTCTTCCGTGATGAGTATGTAGCTCACGTTGTTGATAAGAAGTGTCCTGCAGGCGTTTGTAAAGACCTTCTCACATTTACTGTTGACAAGGATAAATGTATCGGTTGCGGTATGTGTGCTAGAAACTGTCCTGTTAATGCAATTATTAAGACCGATTACATAGCACCCGGTCACAAGCTCCCCTCATACGAGATTGATGCAGATAAATGTATCAAGTGCGGTGTTTGTATGGGCAACTGTAAGTTTAAGGCAATAAGTAAAATATAAGAAAGGAGCCTAGAAATAATGGATATGATAAATGTAAAAATTAATGGTATTAATGTAGCTGTAGAAAAAGGCTCCACCGTTTTGGATGCCGCTCGCTTAGCAGGTATTGAAATTCCAACCCTTTGTTTTATGAAGGAAAAGAATGAAATCGGTGCTTGCAGAATTTGTATGGTAGAGGTTAACGAGGGCAGAGGTTTCCGCTTGGTAACTGCCTGTGTTTATCCTTGTAGCGATGGTATGGAGGTTTTAACCAATACCGAAAAAGTACAAAAATCAAGAAAAACAACCTTGGAGTTGATTCTTTCAACCCACGAAAAGAAATGTTTGTCTTGCGTTCGTTCCACAAACTGCGAGCTTCAAAAGCTCTGCCGTGACTATGGCGTAGAGGAGTCTGCTTTTGATGGCTTCAAGCCTGAATATGAGCTTGATAATTCTACACCTCACCTTGTTAGAGATAATAACAAATGTGTTCTTTGCCGCCGTTGTGTAGCTGTTTGTGAGGAACAGTATGTTGGAGTTATCGGCGCTAACAACCGTGGTATTGATACTAATATCGGTACTCCGTTTGAGGTTGGTCTTTCTAAAGTTCCTTGTATTTCCTGCGGTCAGTGTACTGCTGTATGTCCTACAGGCGCTTTGGTTGAGAAAGATGATACTGATAAGATTTGGGAGGCTTTAGCTGACCCGACTAAGCACGTTGTTGTTCAGACTGCTCCCTCTATCAGAGCAACTCTCGGCGAGTGCTTTGATATGCCTGTCGGCACTAATGTTGAGGGCAAAATGGTTGCTGCTTTGCGCAGACTCGGCTTTGATAAGGTATTCGATACCGACTTTGCCGCTGACCTTACTATCGTTGAGGAAGCAAACGAATTAGTAGAGCGTATCAATAACAACGGCGTTCTTCCTATGATTACTTCTTGCTCACCTGGTTGGGTTAAGTTCTGTGAGTATTACTATCCCGATATGATTTCACATCTTTCTTCTTGTAAATCTCCTCAGCAGATGGCTGGTGCCGTTATCAAGACCTACTATGCTGAGAAAGCAGGAATTGACGCTAAGGATATCGTTTCTGTATCCGTAATGCCTTGTACTGCTAAGAAGTTTGAAATCGGTCGTGATGACCAGTCTGCTGCAGGAGTTCCCGATGTGGATATCGCTATTACCACACGTGAGCTTTCCCGTATGATTATGCGTGCAGGAATCAACTTTACAGCTTTACCTGATGAAGAGTTCGACTCTCCCTTGGGTGACGATACAGGTGCTGCTGTTATCTTTGGTGCTACTGGTGGTGTTATGGAGGCAGCTCTCAGAACTGCTAACGACTGGTTGACAGGCAAGGATAATACCGAAATTGACTTTACTGCTGTTCGTGGAACAATGGGACTTAAACAGGCTACTGTTAATATCAACGGCAGTGATATCAAGGTAGCTGTTGCAAGTGGTGCCGCAGCTGCTAAGGTTGTTATGGACAGAATGAAGAACGGCAACCCTGACGGTTGGACCTTTATTGAGATTATGGGATGCCCCGGTGGCTGTGTAAACGGCGGCGGTCAGCCTATTCAACCTCAGAGTGTTCGTGATACCGTTGACCTTAAGGCTGTTCGTGCAAAGGCTCTTTATGACCAAGACGCTGCTATGACTTTAAGAAAGTCTCACGAGTCTCCCGTTGTTAAGAAGCTTTACGAAGAGTGGTATGACGGTTTCGGCGGCCATAAGGCTCACCACGACCTCCACACAAGCTATGTAGCAAGAGAAAAATATTCTAAATAATTCTAAGATACAGGAAAAGGGGACACTTCGTAAAGAAGTTGTCCCCTTTTTTATCAATTTACAATTAACAAACATTTTATTATTTTTAATTTCATAATAATTGATATGACCTTTATATTTGTTTATTGTTACAAATTTATACAGCAATAAATTTATGCAATTTGCACATATTATTTTAACAAATTACATAATAATTAACAAATAATATAAAAACTATTGACATCTGTTTCAAAATGTAGTTTAATAATAATAGAAAACTGAAAACGTTTCCAGTTTTCTATAATTCCTAAAGTTTATATTGATTTAAGGCAACAAAAGGAACAAAAATGACCATAAAAGATGTAGCCGAATACAGCGGCGTTTCAATAAGTACAATTTCACGTGTACTCAATAATCATCCTGATGTTCGAGAAGAAGTAAGAGCAAAGGTTTTAGCGGCAATAAAAGAACTTCACTACGTACCGAATAGCAGTGCAAGAGATTTGGTAAAGACTCAATCGGATGCGATAGGTATTGTCGTGAGAGGTGTAGAAAATCCGTTTTTAACATCGGTTATTAGCTCAATTGAAAAGGCAATAAGCAATGCAGGTTATACAATGGTAATCCACCAAATAGGTACTGAAGATGATGAGGTTTCCGCAGGGGCGGGGCTTGTTCGTTCTAAACGCCTTTGTGGTTTGATATTGTTGGGCGGAAGATTTGACTATACACCTGGTCAAACAGCCACGATTGAGGTTCCATTTGTTTGTTGTACATATACAAACAGCTTTGGCAGTTTGGATAAAAAATCTTATTCATCTGTGTTCATTGACGACTATGCTGAGGCATATAAAGCTGTTAAATTATTGATAGAAAATGGGCATAGAAAAATTGCGATACTATTGGGCGCTACCGATGACCACTCAATAAGTGAACTAAGATATAAAGGCTATTGTGATGCTTTGAGTGATGCGGGTATTGAATTTGATGAATCACTTATCGAGCGAACACAAGGGTATAGTATGAAGAAAGCGTATGATTCAACCAAGCGTTTATATGCGAGAAGAGATGACTTTACAGCACTCTTTGCTATCTCGGATTCTATGGGAATAGCTGCAATTAAAGCTCTTCATAATCTAGGCGTCAGGGTGCCTGATGACTGTTCTGTGATTGCGATTGATGGTATAGAGGTTTCTAAATATACTATCCCAGCGTTAACAACCCTTATACAACCGCGCAAACTAATAGGTCATGAGGCGGTACGTATTTTGGTTGATGTAATAAAGGGCAAAAAAAACTGCCAGTTAAGAGTTGAGACTGAACTTCGTATCGGTGAAACGGTGGCACCACCAAAATAATGATTTTTACACCTAATAGGTGTGAAAATATATTTATTTAAATCGCACAAAGTGCGAGAATAAAAGGAGGACAAAACAAATGAAAAGAGCACTATCCCTTATTTTGACTTTGGTACTGTGTCTTGGCTTATTTGCCGGTTGTGGCGGTACCGAAAAAGGTTCGGTTTATTGGTTGAATTTTAAACCGGAGTCCGACGAGGTTCTTCAGGAAGTCGCTAAGATGTACAAAGAAGAAACCGGAGTAGAAGTAAAGGTTGTTACAGCCGCTTCAGGTACATACAACCAAACATTACTTGCCGAAATGGACAAAAAGAATGCACCAACACTTTTTGTTATCGGTAACCAAAATGCAGTAAAAGATTGGAAAGACTATGCACTCAATCTTAAAGACACTGCTATTGCAAAAGAACTTAACACAGACGCTTATAACCTCTATGACGAAGATGGAAATCTTGTTTCTATTGGTTACTGCTATGAATGTTATGGTATCATCGTAAATCCCAAACTTATTGAAGAAGCAGGATTTAAGATGGATGATATCAAAAACTTTGAAGGCTTGAAGAAGGTTGCAGAGAGCATCCATTCTCGTGCAGCCGAGCTCGGTTTCGACGCATTCAGTGCTTCTGATATGGACAACTCTTCTTCTTGGCGTTTCACTGGCCATATGGCTAACCTTGAGTACTATTATGAGTCTAAGGATGCAGGCGGATGGAAAGCTTGTCCCGAAAGCATTGAAGGAACCTATATGGAAAACTTCAAGAATCTCTATGACCTTTGCATTAACAATAGCACAGTAGCTCCTAATACATTAGCTACCGGTGGTCACGATGCTCAAAACGAGTTCAAAACCGGTAAAGCTGCTTTTTATGTAAACGGTTCTTGGGAATATTCAGCTGTATCTGAAACTGTTAAAGATGCTACTATGATTCCTTATTACTGCGGCGTTGAAGGCGAAGAAAAAGCTGGTCTTAACTGTGGCACTGAAAACTGTTGGGCTATCAACTCCAAGGCTTCTGAGGCTGACCAAAAGGCTACTATGGACTTTATGGTATGGTGTGTAACTAATGAAAAAGCTTCACGCAAGTTAGTTGATACATTCGGTGTAATGCCTTATAAGAATGCTGCTGAATCCACCAATGGTTTCCTTGCGGCTGCTAATAAATATACAGCAGATGGTTGCTATGTAATGGATTGGGCTACTAACTATCAGCCTAATGTTGATGAATATCGCAAGGCTTTAGTTGCTGCTCTTAATACTTACAATTCAGATCAGACTGCAGCTAACTGGGAAAAAGTTGAAACCGCATTTGTTGACGGTTGGGCTGTTCAGTACAAGGCTGCTAACAAATAATTGAATTAACAATTATTTGAAATAACTCCGACGGGGCGGGCGATTGTGATTCGCCCACCCCTTTTCTTACTTTTAGAATTAAAGGAGATGGAATTTTGAGAAAAAAGAAAGTTTCTGGTGGCAGCACATTACGCAAACCTCTGGTTAAATGGGGATGGTTCTTTTTAGGCCCTGTTTTACTTGCATTCTCAATTGGTTTTGTGTGGCCGTTTATACAAGGAATTTATCTATCATTTTGCGAATTTAGATTGATATCTGATACAACATTCGTAGGCTTTGAGAACTATATTGAGGTTTTCAAGGATGGTAGTTTCCTGCATTCATTTTGGTATACAGCGCTTTTTGCTATAACAAGCTTAGTGATAATAAATGTATTATCCTTTATGGTAGCGTATGCCCTAACACAGGGAATTAAGGGTTCAAATCTATTTAGAACCGTATTCTTTATGCCTAATCTTATTGGCGGTATAGTTTTGGGTTATATTTGGTCGATGATTTTTGACGGTATTTTATCTAAATGGGATACATCAATTCTTCTCGAATCCAAATGGGGATTTTGGGGCTTGATAATACTTTTATGTTGGCAGCAAATAGGTTATATGATGATAATCTATATTGCAGGCTTACAGTCTGTGTCAGAGGATATGTTAGAGGCTGCAAGAATAGACGGCGCATCTCAAGGTCAGACTCTTTTCAATGTAATTATACCTAATGTTATGCCTTCTATTACTATTTGTACCTTCCTATCTCTCACTAACGGATTTAAGTTGTTTGACCAAAACTTAGCTTTAACTGCCGGTCAGCCCTATATTATTCAAGAGGGTGGTACTGTTATTAAAACAACCGAGATGTTAGCTTTGAATATATATAACACCTTCTATGGACAGAGTGCGAGTGCACAGGGTGTAGCTCAGGCAAAAGCAGTTGTCTTTTTCATTTTAGTTGCCGGTCTTGGACTTATGCAACTTGCCTTCACACGTAAACGGGAGGTACAACAATGAGAATTTTAGCTAAGAACAGAGGAAAAACCTTATTAACAGTGCTCTTTTCTGCAATAAGTGTAATTTACATTTTGCCGGTTGTGGCAGTTGTTTTGAACTCATTTAAATTAAATACATTTGTCAAAACCAATACATTTGATTTTCCTAATTCAGAAAGTTTTGCGGGTTTTGCTAATTTTGAGAAGGGTATGACATTTGGAAACTATCCCTTCTTAAACAGCGTTATATATAGTGTTATTATAACATTGCTTTCAACTGCCCTTATACTTTTATTTACATCTATGGCGGCTTGGTATATTAGTCGTAGAAATTCGGTAGTATGTAAAATAGTTTACTATTTGTGCATTTTTTCGATGGTTGTGCCTTTCCAAATGGTTATGTTCCCACTTTCGAAAACAGCTGATAGACTTAATCTTAACTCGCCGTGGACTATACCGATAGTATATTTGGGCTTTGGTGCAGGTCTTGCAATATTTATGTTTACGGGATTTGTAAAATCTATACCACTTGAAATTGAAGAAGCAGCCGCTATTGATGGATGCGGACCGGTTCGCACATATTTCTCTGTAGTTATGCCAATGCTTTACCCAACAATGATTTCGGTTGGAATCTTGGAAATCATGTGGGTGTGGAACGATTATCTCTTGCCCGTATTAGTATTGGATATAAATAAATACCGCACGATACCGATACATATTCAGTATCTAAAGGGAAGTTACGGTACAGTAGATTTAGGTGCAACAATGGCTTTGATTTTGCTTAGCATTATACCCGTTATTGCTTTTTATCTTGCTTGTCAAAAGCATATAATAAAGGGGGTTGCGGCAGGTGCAGTCAAAGGATAATTATATAAAACGCAGCAGCGGTATTTTAATGCCGTTGTCGTCATTGCCTTCGCCTTACGGAATAGGTACCTTGGGTCAGTCGGCACGAGATTTTGTTGATTTTTTAGCAGATGCGGGTCAAACGTGGTGGCAAATTTTACCGGTTGGTCCCACTAGTTATGGCGACTCGCCTTATCAAAGTTTATCTGCGTATGCGGGTAACCCCTATTTTATTGACCTGGATTTATTGAAAGATGATGGATTAATAACCAAGGAAGAAATACTCGAGTTGAATTGGGGAGATAATCCCGAAAGAATTGATTATGGTCTGCTTTATCAAAATCGCTTCACTCTATTACAAAAAGCAATGGAGCGTGGTTTTGATAAGGACAGGCAAAAACTTGCAGTTTTTGAATCTGAAAATTCTGATTGGTTACCCGATTATACACTTTTTATGGCACTCAAACGCCATTTTAAAATGTGTTCTTGGCTTGAATGGCCCGATAAGGATGCTCGGTTAAGAAAACCGGAGGTATTAGATAAATACCGAGTGATTTTAAAAGAAGATATTAAACTTTTTACATACATACAGTTTCTTTTCTTCAATCAATGGAATAACTTGAGAAATTATGCTCATCAAAAGGGAATAGGCATAATAGGCGATATCCCGATATATGTTGCACTTGATTCGGTTGATGTATGGGCTTCTCCCGAGAGTTTTATATTAGATGAGAATGGCTTTCCTAAGGAGGTTGCGGGGGTGCCGCCCGATTATTTTACCGCCGAGGGACAACTTTGGGGAAATCCCATTTATAATTATTCAGCGATGAAAGAAGATGGTTATGCTTGGTGGAAACACCGTATAGGCGGCGCATCAAAGATATATGATGTTATTCGTATCGACCATTTCCGGGGATTTGAAAGTTATTGGTCGGTGCCGTATGGTGAAACAACAGCAAAAAATGGCCGTTGGGTGAAGGGACCTGGAATGTCACTTGTTGGCGAACTAAAAAAAACCTTTCCGCATATTAGATTTATTGCCGAGGACTTAGGATATCCAGCACCTGAAGTAGTACAATTGCTTAAGGATTCTGAATTTCCGGGAATGAAGGTTTTGGAGTTTGCTTTTGATTCGAGAGATCCAGGAAATTATTTGCCACATGCATATGAAAGGAACTGCGTATGCTATGCTGGAACTCACGATAATGATACACTTAAAGGATGGTTTGAAAAAATCACTTCAGAAGACCTTCAAAATGCGATTGAATACTTAGGGCTTAATGATACCGAAGGCTATGTGTGGGGTATTTTACGTGGTGGTATGAGTAGCGTTGCGTGTTTATTCATAGCTCAAATGCAAGATTACCTGGAATTAGATAATAATGCTCGTATGAATGTGCCTGGGGAGCCGGAGGGGAACTGGCAATGGAGAATGTTGCCAAATAAAATCACTCCTGAGCTTACACGAAAAATTGCCCGTATGACACATATTTATAATCGAACAAATAAAAATTAAAAAGGCTTACCGATTAATTTCGGTAAGCCTTTAAGTTTTGACCTATATGTTTGAACTCCTACATATTAAATCACACCGCAGGTGTGAATGTAATCAAGCTGAAGTAATACACCTTACGGTGATGACATACTCGCTTTGCGAGATTACATTCCGCTATCGCTGATTACATACCAAGCCTTCGGCTTGGATAAAGCAAAGCACCGCTTTTGCGATGCTTTGTTTTTGGTGGAGGTGGGGAGAATTGAACTCCCGTCCGAAAATCTATTCATATAGGCATCTCCGAGTGCAGATGTTCTTTTAAATTCCCTCAATATTCGCCGAACATCAGGCTAATATATCAGAAAGTCCCTACTGCGTGACTGAAAAGGGGACAATTCTCAGTTCACGTTCACCGCTAAAATGACACCCTTATCGGCTCACGGTAATTCCGACTCGGATGAGCAGCCAAATTAGGCTGCTAAAGCAACTTTATTGTTGTTAGTTAATTTTTTGTACGGATTTTAAAGCGGTTCCGCACCGCTACTCGCTTCCTATACTGCAAAATCCCCGTCGAAACCTTTACACCCCCATATTTAAGGTAATAGTGAAAAGTGAAGAGGTTAGCGGTTTTGTTCTTTCATTGCTCTGTCTATGGTACGTATTGCGTCACGCTTTGCAGCGGTTTCACGCTTATCGTGAAGTTTTTTACCCTTACAAAGACCTAACTGCACCTTAACGAGAGAACCTTTAAAATAAAGGGAGAGGGGAACAAGCGCCAGACCCTCTTGTTTTACTGTTCCCAAAAGTCGCATAATTTCACGCTTATGGAGTAACAATTTTCGGTTTCTCATTGGTGGCTTGTTAAATCTATTGCCGTGGTCATAGGGGCATATGTGCATTTGCTTGAGAATCATTTCGCCGTCATCAATACTGCACCAAGCATCCTTCAGGTTAACACCGCCTTGCCTTATAGACTTAACCTCGGTGCCTGAAAGGGCGATTCCGCATTCAAAGCTTTCCAAAACAAAATATTCGTGAAAAGCTTTTTTGTTAGTTGTAATATTCTTAATATTTTCCACAAAACCACTCCTTTCAAAGTTTACCACAAAAGAATACAAAATAATGTCGAAAAAAAGGTGCCGTTACTTTTTAGTAAGGCACCGTTTTTCGTTTTAACAGATATGTTAATTAGTCCTCAACAATAGCCTCAACAGGGCAACCGCCGGCACAAGCGCCACAGCTAATGCAGGTATCTGCATTGATTTCGAATTGAGTGTCACCCTCAGAAATAGCTTCTACGGGACAAGCACCTGCACATGCACCACAGCTGATGCAAGCGTCAGTAATTTTATAAGCCATCTAAAACACCTCCATATACGGAATTTAAAGCTTACTGCTTACTTTTTCATTGTATCACAATTTATCGAAAAAGCAAGTAAAATATTAATTATTTATTCGCTTTTGAAATTTTTTCCTTTATAACTTAAAAGCTTAACATCATCACGATGCACCTTAAAGGGCATAGACTCAGTGTCTACTGGTTTAACAATAAGATTACCGCTTATAAGATTTGAATCAATAACGGTTGCCTTACCGTCACGGGTTTTAACAATAGCACCAACCTTTGGTGTAAAGGAGGATAAATGCTCGTAAGCGTCCTGCTCGTACTTTAAGCAACACATAAGTCTGCCGCAACTGCCCGAAACCTTTGTGGGATTAAGGGACAGACCCTGTTCTTTAGCCATTTTAATTGAAACAGCTTCAAAATCGTTTAAAAATTGCTTACAGCAATAGGGCTGACCGCAAATGCCGATGCCGCCAAGCATTTTTGCTTCGTCACGCACACCGATTTGTCTAAGTTCGATTCGGGTGTGGAATTCACTTGCCAAGTCTTTTACAAGCTCTCTGAAATCCACTCTGCCGTCAGCGGTGAAGAAAAAGACGATTTGGCTTGAATCAAAGGAATATTCGACCTTTGTAAGCTTCATATCAAGCTTGTGCTCTTCAATTTTCTTTTCGCATATTTTAAAGGCCTCAGCCTCTTTTTTGTGGTTTTCTTCAATGCGGTCAAAATCTTTTTGGGTTGCAAAACGTAACATTTTTCTAAGTGGTTTAACGATTTTGTCGTCATCCACCTCGTGATTTACTTCGCTAACGGTACCCATTTCCTTGCCACGTTGCATTTCGACGATAATTTTATCGCCAACTTTAACCTTGTTACCGTCGGGGTCGAAGAAATAATCTTTACCACCGTTTTTAAATCTGATTGATATAACTTCTGTCATATTAATCTCCATTCTGAAAAATTGCTAACTGATATATTCCTTTGCAGTTGCCGTAAGGTCAGCAAACAATAACGATAATGTTACATTTGTGACAAGGCTTTCCTCAAAGGAGGGGAGTTTATTATAAAATTTAAGAAGTGCCACCGCCCTTACGGATGTTGGATTTTTCTTGATTTCGTTTGCAACCAAGAGTTTTAAATCTTTAATTATTTTTTCAGCTTGGGGTCGGCTGTTTTCAAAGGGGTAAAGGCAGGAAAGCATTCCAAATTGGTCGCCTTTAAGCGCCAATTCCAAAAACTCTTTTGCTGTTTCACTTGCCTTTGCTGCTTCTTTGCCGTTTAAAAGCAATAAAGCCTTTCCAATATTGTTCCTCGAAACGTTTAAAGCATCTTCAATTTCTGCTTTGTCAAAATCTGTTTTGCTTTGTAAATAGTCCAGCGCCTCTTTAAAAGATGGAACATTAAGACTTAAAACCACGCATCTTGAAAGAACGGTATCCAAAAGGGAAGCCTTGCTCTCTGCTACCAAAATGAAGATGGTATTTTCGGGTGGCTCCTCCAAAACCTTTAAAAGTGCGTTTTGACATTGCGGGGTCAAACTGTCCGCAGGGTCGATTATAAAAACCTTGTTTTTCGCCTGATGAGATTTGATGTAAGCATCGCTTTTAAGTTCTCTGATTTGTGCAACAGCAATGCTTTTCTTATCCTTTTCGGGAGTAATAAATCTAATGTCAGGGTGGTTTGAGGATGACGCCATACGGCAGTTTTTACATTCGTTACAGGGGATTAAATCTCCACTGCAAACCGACGCCAGGCTTAAAAAGTTTGCTAATGTATGACGCCCTGTGCCAACATCACCGTCAATTAAAATTGCGTGGGGAATGCGGTGTTCACGAAGGGCATTTTCCAATGAAGGACCAATTTTATTATTTCCTACAAGGGGAAATATCATAAAACAAAACCAACCTTTTTCATAGCTTTAAAGTATGTTTTACGGGCAACCTTCTCGGCCTTTAGCGAGCCTTCACGGTAAAGCTCTTCTAAAGCCTTTTTGTCTTTTATTATTTCCTCATAGCGTTCTTTTATGGGGGCTAATTCATTAGCCACAGCTTCGCCGACAGCAAGTTTAAACTCGCCGTAACCCTTGCCCTCAAATTCTTTCTCAATCTCAGCCACAGTTTTGCCTGTAACTGCAGAATAAATTGTTATAAGGTTAGAAATTCCGGGTTTATCCTCGCTCATTTTAACAACAGAATCAGAGTCAGTAACAGCACGTTTAAATTTGCGGATAATAGTGTCTCTATCGTCCAAAATAGCAACCCAAGCGTTGGGGTTTTCGTCCGACTTAGACATTTTTTTAGTGGGGTCTTGCAAAGACATAACTCGAGCGCCTGTTTTTGGAATATAAGGCTCGGGGATAGTAAATACATCGCCGTATTTGTTATTAAATCTGACCGCAATATCACGGGCAATTTCAAGGTGCTGTTTTTGGTCGGCACCAACAGGTACAAAGTCGGGCTTATAAAGTAAAATATCAGCCGCCATAAGCACGGGATATGAGAAAAGACCAACGTTTACATTTTCGGGGTGTTTTGCCGATTTATCCTTAAACTGTGTCATTCTGGACATCTCGCCAAACTGTGTGTTACAAGATAAAAGCCATGAAAGAGCAGTATGCTCAGGTACGTGTGACTGAATGAAAACGGTGTGTTTTTCGGGGTCTAAGCCTAATGCTAAAAGTAAAGCATAGGTAGACAAAATCTGCTGTTTCAATTTTGCAGGGTCTTGGCGTACAGTTATAGCGTGAAGGTCAGCCACAGCAAAGGTGCAGTCAAACTCATCCTGCATTTTAATCCAGTTTTTAAGGGCACCCAAGTAATTGCCTAAGGTAAGCATACCGCTTGGCTGAATACAACTTAAAACCCTTTTTTTATTTTCACAAATATTTTGTTCGCTCATTTAAATCAAATCCTTAAAAAGAATAAAATAATCATACCATAAAAAGACGCTTTTTACAAGTGTTAGTCCTTTATCTTTTCAGAAGTGGAAAAGTCTACCATTTCTTTAAGCAGAGTGTATAACACAGCAACGGTCGGCACACCGATTAAAGCGCCCAAAATACCGCCGATATTTCCGCCTACCAAAACAGCACTTACAACCAAAACGCCAGGCAAACCAACTGCTTTTCCCACGACTCTCGGGTAAATGAGATTACCCTCAATTTGTTGAAGAATAACCACAAACAGCACAAAGAATATTGCTTTTATGGGGTTTGTAATAACTATCAGCAAAAATCCGATTACAGTGCCCACAGCAGCGCCAACAACGGGAACTAATGAGGTAACGCAAATTAAAACCGAAATGATAAGTGCATTTGGAAATCTGAATATAGTCATACCTATGAAACAAAGGGTGCCTAAAATTACCGACTCGAAAAGCTGACCGCCGATGAAGCGAGAAAAAGATTCATTTGTTTTTTCAGCAATATGGCTTATAAAAGAATTGGTTTTCGGCTTTAAAAAGGCGCCGAGTGTTCTTTTTACAAAAGTGCCGATTTTTTCTTTACCTGCCAAAACATATACCGAAATCACAAGACTGAATATTGTATCGAAAATGCCTGATAAAACCGAAGCGGTAATGTTAACGGCACTGTCAACGATTTTACCCGAAGAGCCAGAAATCCAAGCGATAATCGTGTTTGCGGCTGATTTCCAGTTGATTTCAATATCAAGAACATCGCTTTGTTCAATGTTAAAACGCTCAAGAAGAGCTTCTAACCAGTTTTTAACATCAAGCATAAATGATGGCATCTTTTCGGCTAAATATGTTATGGTCTCTATAATGTCAGGAATAATTACAAGAATTAAAAGAGATACAATTCCCAAAGCCAAAAGATATGTTAGCAATAAGCAAACAGGTCTTTTGAGTTTTAAAACAAGTTTGTGTTTCGACTTGTCCCAGAATTTGAATATTTTATTCTCAAACATATTAAGGGGAATGTTTAAAACAAAAGCAACACAAAGAGCGGCTATAATAGGGGAAAAGATGTTGAAAACTTTCTTAACTCCTAAAATAACCAAACCGAAATTTTGAAAGGCGGTAAGTATTAGTGCGCCTAAAAAAATTATAAATAATATCTTTTTTATGTTCTTAGAATTAAGTTCCATAAAATACTCCTAAAAAAGACTTGTAAGCCGAAACTTACAAGTCCATTATAATACATTTTTAAAGTTTAGTAAACAAATTTCTTTTAAAATTAGCCTTTATTAGAGAAAACTTTGTTAAGGATTACAGTTACGAGTATTATAGCGCCCATAACTATCAAAATTCCCAACATACCTTTACCCATATAGGTAAGGTTTTTAATAAAATTCATAGGTTCAAACATAAAATCCATATCAGTTCTCCTCACTTATTTATAGAAAAAAGTTAAGAATAAG
>JAZSDI010000118.1:0-6375 GCA_045531045.1 Acutalibacteraceae bacterium
TTCTGCCATATTGATTTCTCCGTTAAAGAAGATTTTTAATGTTCTAACTATACATTAGTTTCTTCACGGTGTCAATATGTAAAACCGGTTCTTTAATTTCTGCAACACCCATACAAGTGTCTTAAAACGATATGGATAATAAAATAACGGGAGGGCATTTAAGACCCTCCCGTTTTCAATTTAATATGGTATTAAATTTTAACCGTTCTGCGTTTTGTAATTGTTTGAAGAATAAGCACAAAGCCTACAAGTGCAATACCCACAATGTCGGTCACGGTGCCGGGGTAGATAAGCAAAAGACCGCCGATAGCGCTTATAACACGCTCGTACCAAGACATACGACCAAGGAAGAACCCTTCAAGTGCGGCGGATACGCCGAATATACCAACAACTGAGGTTATGCAAATTAATATAACCTCTACAAAGCCTGTGTCGACAAAAAGCATTGCGGGGTTAAGCGCAAACACATAGGGAACGATAAAGGCGCCGATAGCAAGTTTGGTTGCTGTAAAGGCTGTTTTCATTGGGTTTGCCTGAGCTATAGCCGCACCCGCATAAGCCGCAAGGGCAACGGGAGGAGTAAGGTCGGCAACAATACCGAAATAGAAAACAAAGAAATGAGCCGCAATATCGGGAACGCCCATCTTAACAAGAATAGGAGCACAGGTTGCCGCCATAATGCAGTAGTTAGCGGTTGTGGGAACACCCATACCGAGAACGATACAGCAAAGCATTGTCAAGAACAAGGCGATAATAACCTGATTTCCTGCAATAGCAACAATACCGTTGATGATGATATTTGCAAGACCTGTCATAGTAATTGTACCTGCAATAATACCCGCAACACCGCAAGCAACAGCAACGGTAATCATACCTTGACCGCCAGCCGCCAAAGCCTCAAATATACGCTTGGGAGAGATGCGGTTTTCTTTGTTGAATAATCCAACTACAATAGTTGCGATAATTGCGATAGCGGCGGCATAGGCAATAGACCTTGAACCCGAGCCTACTAAGGCAATTAATATAATTAAAGGTAAAAGTAAATATGACTGTTTTAAGAGGGGCAAAAATCTTGGTAATTCGTCTTTGGTCAGACCACGAAGGCCCTCTTTTTTAGCCTCCAAGTGAACTGTGATAAACACGCCCAAGAAATAAAGTGCGGCGGGTAAAATTGCACGAACAACAATGTTACTGTAAGGCACGCCGATGTTCTCAGCCATAAGGAATGCGGCAGCACCCATAATAGGAGGCATAATCTGACCGCCTGTTGAAGCCGAAGCCTCAGCTGCAGCGGCAAATTCGGGTTTATAACCGGTTTTCTTCATAAGAGGAATAGTAACCGAGCCTGAGCCTACGGTGTTAGCAACCGACGAGCCCGAAACCATACCCTCTAAAGCACTTGCAATAACTGCAACCTTTGCGGGACCACCCGAGAATCCGCCAACGATTGAATTTGCTATCTTAATAAAGAAATCGGCAATTCCTGTTCTTTCAAGGAAAGCGCCAAAGATTATAAATATTGCAATAAACTTAGCGCAGGTGTTAATAGGAGTAGATAAAATACCTGCTGTTGTGGAATAAAACAACTGACTCACAAGAGTTTCTATTCTTCTGAAAATATCGGGATTGGGAAGTCCCCAAAAAATTGCATAAACAATAAATGAACCCGCAACAATAAGGATGGGCAGCCCCACACATCTGCGGCAAAGCTCGGCTAAACACAAAATACCGATTACGCCGATAATTATCTGATGTAATTCAAAGTTTCTGCCTTGCTTGATAATGTTTAAGGCATCAAAGGTATAATAGAAAAATGATGCCGAGCCTAAGAACATTATAAGAATATCATACCAAGGCATGAAATTTACCTTTTGTTCGCCCTTTTTGATGGGGTAGAGCAGGTAACCTGCAAGAACGATACAACCCATAAAGCTTGAAAGAATTATTTCTTGCGGCCATGTTGCAAAAAATGTTACATAAACACAAAACAGAGAAAACAAAGCTAAAATGCTGTTTACAATGATTTTGGGAGTGCCTTCCCAAATTCTTGTATTAGATTCTCTGTCGAACTTTTTCATTACGGCATCTAAATCCATTGGCTCTTGGGATTCGGGTGCCTTTTTCTTTGAAAATAACAAAAAATTTCAACCTTCCTTTTTAAACACTAAAATAGCTGCGACTGAAAACCGCCACAGCTATTTTTGAAAATTAATTTACTGTAATGTTAATTATTTGGTAGCAACTTCAATGTCTTTTTCTTTGAAGTATTTAGCAGCGCCTGCATGGAAAGGAACGGTCAAGCCTTCGGTTGCGTTTTCGAGGTTGAGTTCAGCACCCTTAGCGTGTTCATTAGAGATGGCATCGATATTATCAAATATTGCTTTTGTAATATTGTAAACATCATCTTCAGTAGCATCTGCACTAACAATTAAAGTAGCCTTAACAGTAACAGTTGTGATTTCCTTGTCTTGATTGCTGTATGAATTTGCAGGAATCTTATATACAGAATAGAAAGTATTATCTTTCATAAGTTTCTCAGCAATATCACCGTCGATAGGAACAATTTTGGTTTTTGCATTTGTCATGCAAAGCTCGGTGATAGCGGGAGTGGGAGCACCTGCAACGATAAATGCAGCATCAATTTTGCCGTCCTTCAAAGCGTCAGCGCTCTGGTCGAAGTTCTGATACTGAGGATTAATGTCCTTCTCGGAAAGACCTGCAGCTTCGAGAATATCAACAGCGTTGAAGTAAACACCTGAGCCGGGAGCACCGATAGAAACCTTTTTGCCCTTAAGGTCAGCAACAGATTTAATGTTGGGATTTGTGGTTACAAGCTGAACTGCCTCTGCATAGAGACCTGCAACTGTACGGAAGGTGGTAAGTTTACCCTCTTCTTCAAAAGCACGGGTGCCGTTCCAAGCGTAGTGCATAACGTCAGACTGAACAGTACCTAACTGATAGTCGCCAACATCAATGCCTTGGATATTGTCCTTAGAACCGCCTGTGGAAACAGCGTTAACACTGATACCAGCGTTGTTCTTAATGTATTGGCCGATAACACCGCCGTATGCGTAATATGTACCTGTGGGGCTTCCTGTGCCCATTGCCATTGCTGTAGCACCTTGGGGTTTATCAGCATCACTGCTGGTTGCTGCGGTGCCACAAGCCGCTAATGAAAGCACCATAACCAATGTAAGTACGATAGCTAAAATTCGTTTCATTACGAAACCTCCTTAAAATATTATATATTAATAAAACTATTAAATATTATTATAACTAAAAATACATTATTTTGCAAGTGTTAATCTTTTATTTTTTCCAAAATTTTCTGAGCTTCCTTATAGACCTTTGCGGCTGTTTTATCATTTTCAATAAGTGTGCCTGAAATTTCACGAGCGGAAATTTGAAGTCCCTCAGGCAAACCGCTGTATTTACAAGCTTTATAAAAATCGTCTCCTAAAGGCAGTGGTTCGGTTTTAAAAAAGTTTTTAAAGGTGTCGGTTGAGAAAAACTCCATTGAATCTTTATCGGTTATAAATAAAATTGCTTCGGAATCACTGGTGATTATTGCTTGGAGTTTTGTAAGCTTTGCCTGGTCGAATTGGGCGTCGGTCTTTTTGGTAGAAAGACTGCAGTTGATAACGCTTATATTAACCTCTCCGTCGCCGTTTAAATCTTTAGATTTACTTTCAAAATAATCTGCAACAGGTTCTAATTGCTGGTCTAAAACAGGGGAGTAGGTAAAATACATAATCTTCATATCCCACTTTGTTCGTGACATACATTGACTTATGGATATCGCCAAAATAATTATTATCACTATTGAAAAAATCGTGTGCCATTTAAAATGATACCAAAAGTTCTGCCATTTCTCCTTTGGGGTCTGCGGCAAAACCTCAACTTCACTTGGCTTTGGGGGAGGAGTTGCTTCACCTTTTTGCATTTTTTTAAGCTCTAAAAACTCTTTTCGAGCTTTTCTTTGCTGTGAAATTGTATCGCTTTGTCGTTTATTTGCCATAATTTTCTCCGTTTTTATAATAATAAATAATTTTATCATAAAAAAATGTTTAATTCAATAATTTTTTGTTGCATTTTTATGAACGGTGTGTTATACTGTCTCTCGTATTTTATTACCTTTGAAAAAATCTGTGTAACAGAACTTTGGAGAAGCTTGTGAAAAACAAGTGCCGAAGGTGTAAGGCTTTTAAAGCTGATCTCTCAGGCAAAAGGACAAAGTCAAAATCAAACTACTTTGTCCGAACCATTATTGGCTCGGATTTTTTTATTGGGTAAAAAAGAAAGGAAGTAAATACAAATGGAACAATTTTTAGCTAATTTATTGAAATTTGTTCAAACAGTTAACGCATATCTTGCCGACTATGTGTTAATTATTCTCTTGGTAGGTGTCGGCTTGTTATTCTCATTTAAAACTCGCTTCGTTCAGGTGCGTTGTTTTAAAGAGGGACTTAAAAATACTTTTGGCGGAATTAAACTTTTCGGCAAAAAACAACAAAACGGTATGTCCTCCTTCCAAGCACTTGCAACAGCTATTGCGGCGCAGGTAGGTACAGGTAATATCGTTGGTGCTTCGGGTGCTATTTTAACAGGTGGTCCCGGCGCTATTTTCTGGATGTGGATTATCGCTTTCTTAGGTATGGCTACAATTTATGCCGAGGCAACTCTTGCTCAAGATACTCGTGTAATTGCCGAAGATGGTGAGGTACATGGTGGACCTGTTTACTACATAAGAAAAGCATATAAGGGCGTTTTTGGTAAAGTTCTTGCTATATTTTTCTCTATCGCAAGTATTCTGGCTCTCGGCTTTATGGGTTCTATGGTACAATCTAACTCTATTGCTGAGTCTTGTAATACTGCTTTTGGTGTTGATGGTTGGGTTGTTGGTCTTGTTTTAGCAATTATTTCTGCCTTTATTTTCATTGGTGGCGTAAGCCGTTTGGCAGCTGTTACTGAAAAATTGGTTCCCTTAATGGCAACAGTATTTTTACTTGGCGGTATTGTTGTTTTAGGCATTAGAATTCAATATATTCCTGCCACATTTGGTATGATTTTTAAATATGCATTTACTCCTTCCGCACTTATCGGTGGTGGTATTGGTTATGCACTTAAAACTGCTATCAGCCAAGGTGCTAAGCGAGGTCTTTTCTCTAATGAAGCTGGTATGGGTTCAACTCCCCATGCACACGCCCAGGCAAATGTTGAAAAGCCCCATGACCAAGGTGTAACTGCTATGATTGGTGTGTTTATTGATACTTTTGTAGTTCTTACAATGACCGCTTTGGTTGTTATTTCTTGCTTATTTGTAGGTGATGGTCCGTTGTCGGCTGCAAATGGTACGAACTATGCAGAGATTTTAGCAACATCAGGTATTAGCAAAACAAATGCAATGCAAACTGCTTTTGGTAATGCTGTAGGTGATAGTACTGTTGGTAATATATTCGTGGCTGTTTGTCTTTTATTCTTTGCTTACTCCACCGTTATTGGTTGGAATTTCTTTGGTAAAATTAATGTTCAGTACCTCTTTAAGAATAATAAAATCGCTACTGTAATTTATTCTGTAGTTTCTATTGTGTTTATCTTCTTAGGAACACTTCTTTCCAACGATTTGGTTTGGGAACTTACCGACTTCTTTAACTATCTTATGGTAATCCCCAACGTTTTAGGTCTTATTCCTCTGGTAGCAATAGTAAGTAATGCTTCTAAAAAAGAAAGTCCTTTAAAATAATTTCATAAAAAATTCAAAAGCAGCGCTTTAGGGCGCTGCTTTTTTTATAATTTCCTCATATTTATAAATACTATTAAAAAAGAAATTTGGAGGAAATTATGAAAGAATTGTGGAGAAACACTGCAGAAAAGCCCCAGTTTGAAGCCTTTAAGGGCTACAAAAAGACCGATGTGCTGATAATCGGCGGAGGTATGGCGGGTATATTATGTGCCTTGGAACTTCATAAAGCGGGGGTGGATTATATCCTTGTTGAAGCCAAAACAATAGGTTCGGGTATCACCAAAAACACCACTGCAAAAATTACCTCACAGCACGGGCTGGTTTACAGTAAAATCGCAAAAAACTATGATATCGAAACTGCAAAAGCCTATTTAGAAGCAAATGAAAAAGCGGTGGCAAAGTATAAAAACTTGTGTAAAAATATAGACTGTGATTTTGAAATTAAACCCTCGTTTGTCTTTTCAAGAACAGACCGAGAAAAGATAGAAAACGAGGCAAAGGTTTTAGAAAATATAGGATATAACGCAATTTTTTGCGAGAAAACCGAATTGCCTTTTGATGTGGCAGGTGCGCTTTCTTTTGAAAATCAAGCGCAGTTTAACCCATTAAAATTTTTGTATACAATAGCCAAG
>JAZSDI010000134.1:0-2021 GCA_045531045.1 Acutalibacteraceae bacterium
GTTATCCTTCTTAAAATTCTCTTTTAAAAGATCTACGGCAAAATCAGATTGAGTTGAACCGAACTTTTCTGTTGGTGGCTCGGAGGGCGTGGGAACCTTTGGCGTCAAGCTTTCGGTAAGATCCTTTGCGGGCTCTACCGAACAGGCGCAAAACAGTAAAATAATGAGAAACAATGAGAAAAATTTTTTTATCATATTATCACGTATAATTAAACCATCTCGAAAGGGGTGGTTTAATTATGTCTCCTTTCTTAAAATTATTGGTTATATTTGCAGGAGTAGCTACCTGCGATATAATTAAGACAGGCACTGTGGATTTGTATCTATATTTTTACAGCTTAGACTGGTTCGAGGTGACTCAAACCACAGTGGTTTGTCTAAAATGGTAATCAGTTAGTTAACGCTTTGACGTTTTTATTTGCGTGAATACAAGGACAAGCCGTCTGTGGAAAACAGCAGTGCAGAAAAGTAAAGGAGGAAACCATGTATTACATTGGAATCGACATTTCTAAATTCAAACACGATTGTGCTGTAATTGATGACGTTGGTGATGTTGTCACTCCCTCGTGGTCATTTGCAAATGACCACGAGGGCTTTTTGCAGTTCAAAGCATTATTAGACTCTCTTGGCACAGAAACAAGAATAGGGCTTGAATCTACCGGTCATTACGGTACAAACCTTAAACTCTTTCTTGAATCGTGTAGCACCACATTCATGGAGTTTAATCCGCTGTTAATCAATCGCTTCATTAAGAGTAAATCTCTTAGAAAAACCAAAACCGATTCGATTGACTGCGAGATGATTGCCCGTTATCTGATGACGGTAGAATACAAGCCCTATCCACCATCATTTTACCACACTGAGAAACTAAAGTCACTAACAAGATTTCGAGATAACCTTATACGGCAGCGAAGCAGGCAACTCGTAGAACTGACAAATATCTTAGACAAGGTTTTTCCTGAATTTAAGCCGTTTTTTAAAGGCAGATTTTCTACCACTGCATTTCATATTCTTATTAACTATTCGTCTCCTGAAAGAATTGCGAATATGAATGCTAAATCTTATGAAACGCTTAGAAAATTGTCTCGTGGAAGATTTTCTCTTGCCGATTTCACAACCCTGAAACACCTTGCTCGGAACACTGTAGGTCATCCCGATGATTTCTTGCTGAATGAAATGGCTATGGTCATAGATATTTTCAGTCAGTTAGATTCAAAAGTGGGTGAAGTTGAAGCTCTCATCAATGAATGTGTTTCAGAGATAAATCCACCCATGTTAACTGTTCCGGGAATTGGTATTGAGTCTGCTGCAGTTATTCTTGCTGAATTCGGTGATTTTTCCAAGTTTGAAAATCCTGCACAGCTCCTTTCGTTTGCCGGTATGGAACCGGGTTATTTTCAATCCGGCACCGCAGAATCTAACGGCAAAATGGTAAAACACGGCTCTTCTTATCTGCGATATGCTCTTATGAATTGTGCTCGTACTGTTGTGAATTACGAGCCTACATTCGCAGAATATTACGCAAAGAAACGTGCCCAAGGCAAAACACACCGTGTTGCTCTTTCACATACTGCAAAGAAACTTGTGCGTGTCCTTTTTACCTTGCAAACGAAAAATCTTGTTTATGATCCTGCTGCTATGAGATAATTTCTAACCTTTCTTTTAAAGTCCTTGAAACATAGGGCTTGTTTAAGTGCGCCTATTTTTGATTTCTAAACTTTTTTAAAAAAGCACTTGACTTTTAATAGTTAGTCACCTCTTAGATATTTTATCATTTTAAAGGAAATTATTCAAGTATTTTTCCATCAGTTGTTATAGTTATTACCTGCCAAGGGATAAATTTTCCGCTTTTTTGCAAAGCACGCTTTGCCGCGTTTTCAATGCCTGAGCAACAAGGAACTTCCATTCTTACTATTTTAAGGCTCTTAATGTTGTTATTCTTAATTATTTCATAGAGCTTTTCGCTGTAATCACCCTCGTCAAGCTTGGGGCAACCGATGAGCGTCACGTGATTCCTGATA
>JAZSDI010000038.1:0-3554 GCA_045531045.1 Acutalibacteraceae bacterium
AAAAAAAGCAATCTTTTTATTTAATATAATGTATATATTTATATAATAAGTGTATAATACTATGAAAAAGCGACAAAAAAAGACAGCAGAAATCGAATTACTGCTGTCTTTTGAAGTTTTATTGTCTTTTAAAAGTTTTAAGCAAGGTTACCACTGCAGGACCTAAAATCAGGTTGGTTATAAGCTCAAAAATAAAGTTGCCACCCGCAAGACCTAAGAACATATATGCTACCACATTATTGTATCCTGCGTCCACTCCCCAAGGGGTTATACCATCAAGGAAGAATAGGGCGCAACCCAAAAGGAAAACGCCTGTGTTAACAACGGGGCAGATAAAGGCAGAAGTCATAACCGCAAGATAGGTTTTTTTCTTAAATGCCTTGTAAACGAGTCCCGAAACAAAACCGCAAAGCATACCCTTTGCAAGTACCGTTAAAACGGTGCCAAAAATGTTGATGCTCATAAAGGGAGCGGCATCTCCGCTAAGTAAAACGGTGGCACCAAAGACCAGTCCCAACCAAGTTGCAACCCCAACACCGCAGGTGGCGGCACCGATTACAATGGGCACAAGCACCAAAGAGACGGAGAACACTCCAAAACGGATAAAGGAGCCCGTCAGTTGCAAAATTATCACAAGAGCGGTCAACACTGCGCCAATTGTGATAGACTGAATTTGATTCTTTCTTTTTTCACTTGTTGTCATTTTAATTACCTCCGATACTGTCCCTTAAAATGAAAAAATGGGTACAGTTCTTAAAATATTTGTAATCCGATTTCTCGGTAATTACTTAATAATGATTGTAGTTTGTCGAAACGCTGAAAAGCGCTTCGACGAGCCGATTTTATCGGCTTTGCACAAATGAATTCTTGAAAATTCATTTGTGCACGACACTCATTGCAATGGATATAGTCAAATTTTCATTGAAAATTTGCTCCCAAATCAAAGATTTGGTGTCGAAACAGTAAATTATTCTACTGTTTCGACTAACTATAAACATTATTGTTTTTCTCGTATATAACCCTGAGTCCGTCCAAAAGCAGATTTTCGTTATAGATTATATTCGTGTCACAGTGGCAGATAATTTCCTTTGAAAGTCCGCCTGTTGCAACAACGGTGGGCTTTTCGCCAAGCTCTTTTTCAATTCTCAAAAGCAAACCGTCAAGCATAGCTGCTGTGCCAAAAACAAGACCTGACTGCATACACTCGGTGGTATTTGCACCGATTACCGACTCGGGCGCTTCAATGGGAATTGAGGAAAGCTGAGCGGTGTTTTCGGTCAAGGCTTTAAGGGTAAGGCGCACGCCTGCGGCAATAACACCGCCTAAAAATGCGCCGTTTCGGTCAAGCACACTGATGGTTGATGCGGTACCCATATCAATTACAACACAAGGAGTGTGGTATGCGTCCAATGCGCCAACAGCACCTGCAACAAGGTCAGCGCCAAGCTGAGATGGGTCGTCAATTTTAATGTTAAGACCGGTCTTAACACCTGGGCCTAACATAAGGGGGACAATGTTGCAAAGCTTAGATACAGCACGGCTAACACTTTTTCCCACAGCGGGTACAACCGACGCTATGATACAGTCCTCTATCTCCTCGGTCTGTAAAGAATAAAGAGATAAAAGATTTTTAATTTCCACTGCATATTGGTCGGCGGTTTTTCTGGTATCGGTAGCCAAACGGGCGGTAAATTCAAGGTTTGCATCCTCAAAGGCGCCCAAGGTTATGTTGGTGTTGCCAATATCTACGGCTAAAAGCATAATATCACCCTTTCACTCACTATTATATATAAAAAATGTCAAAAAGCAAGATTTTTATTGACAAAGGAAATGTTTGCTGATATAATATCGGGTGCTAATGAGAAATTTTGTATCTATTAGCTCCTTACTCTATTTAAAGAAATAGGGTCAAATGTACAAAGGGAGGTGCAAAGAAAATGACCAACAAGTACGAAGCTGGCGTTATTTTCTCTGTTGCAGGCGGCGAAGAGGCTACCAATGCGCTTAAAGAGAAAATAGGCGACCTTATCGCTAAAAACGGTACTATTGAAAGTGTTGACGAGTGGGGCAAGCGCCGCTTAGCTTACCTTATCAACGACGAGGCTGAGGGTTACTACGTTTTCTACAATTTTGAAAGCGAACCTGAGTTCCCCGCAGAGCTTGAGCGTATCGTAAAGATTACCGACGGTGTTTTACGTGTTATGGTAATCAAAAAGTAATGGAGGAAAAAAGTAATGTTTAACTTGGTTGTATTGACCGGTCGTTTGACCGCTGACCCCGAGCTTAAAACCACTTCAAACGGCACTTCGGTAGTTTCTTTTTCCATTGCCGTTGACCGCCGTTACCGTGCAGGAGAGGAAAGACAAACCGACTTTATAAACATTGTCGCTTGGCGTTCTTCTGCAGAATTTATTTCAAAATATTTCAAAAAAGGCAGCCTTATCGGTATTGAGGGTTCTATCCAGACCCGCAGATATACCGACAAAAACGGTAACAACCGTACCGCTTTTGAGGTTATTGCCAATAATGTTCAGTTTGTTGAAAGCAAACGTGACGGTTCCTCTGCTGTAAGCAGTGAGCCCGCAAGCTTCAGCAACGCTGATGTAAACGATTTTGCCGATTTAGGCTCTGCTTCGGACGACGATTTGCCGTTCTAAGCCCAAAATTTTAAATTAAGGAGGCTTTAACAATGGAGAACGAGAGAAACGATAGACCTATGCACAAGAAAGCTCGTAGAAAGGTTTGCCACTTCTGCGTTGACCGTGTTGAAAGCATAGATTATAAGGATGTAGCCCGTCTTCGCAAGTACATTTCTGAGCGTGCTAAGATTTTACCCCGCCGTGCAACCGGCACCTGCGCTGCTCACCAACGTGCTTTGACAACCGCTATTAAGCGTGCTCGTCAGATGGCTTTACTCCCCTATGTAAACGACTAATTAAAACTTTTCGTACCACCCTGTTTTTCGGGTGGTACGAATTTTCAAAAAATCCTTGACAATGGGGATAAAGTATTATATTATGTAACATACGCCGATGTGGTGGAATAGGCAGACACAAGGGACTTAAAATCCCTCGGTAGCGATACCGTACCGGTTCAAGTCCGGTCATCGGCACCAAAAAAGAGAAGCTTGAAAAAGCTTCTCTTTTTTTATCCAATCCGAAGGATTGGTATGTAATCGCCGTAAGGTGTATGTCATCAAGTCGCAAGACTTGTATGTTTATTTCCTTCGCATTGATTTATTTTCGCTTTTATGGTATAATAACTTAAAGAGGTGATATTATGAAAATTGCATATTTTGGCATAGATTTGTTCTCAAACTGTCTTGAAACCTGTATTGATGCGGGGTTTGAGGTGGCAAAGATTTTTACCTTTACCAATGACCCTTACGACAGTGTGGAAAAAATCACCGAAATTGCAACAAAACATAATATTTCACTTGCAACCCAAAAGGTAACAAAACAAGATATTGTCGATTTGGAAAAAGAGGGCGTTCAAATGATGATTGTGGCAGGTTATGCCGCAAAAATCCCTTTGTCCGACAAGATAATGCAGGT
>JAZSDI010000141.1:0-15449 GCA_045531045.1 Acutalibacteraceae bacterium
GGCATAGATAAATTTAAAACCACTGTGAAAACAACTTTAGCCCAAAGACTTGAGTACTATCAGTCTAAGGGTATGGTTGGAAAACCTTTGAGAGTTATGGTGGTTGGTATTCCTAATGTTGGAAAATCCACCTTTATTAACCGAATTGCAGGTAAAACTCGTGCAAAGGCTGAAAATCGTCCCGGAGTTACAAGGGGTAATCAGTGGTTTACCATTGATAAACAACTAGAACTCCTGGACACCCCCGGTGTTTTGTGGCCCAAGTTTGAGGATCAAACGGTGGGTGAACATTTGGCGTTTACCGGTGCTGTTAAGGATAGAATTTTGGATACCGAGTTACTTAGTATGCGTTTGCTTGAAATTTTAAGTATTTCCTATCCCGAACTATTAGAGGCAAGATATGGAAAACTTGATTTCGATTGTGATAGTTATGATTTGCTTTGTCAAATCGGCAAAAAGCGTGGAATGGTAATTCGTGGTGGCGAGACCGATACCGAAAGAGCTGCCAATATGGTTTTAGAGGAATATAGAAACTGTAAAATTGGCTTAATTACTCTTGAAAGGACAAGCGATAATGCCTGATTTTTCTATTGAAAACCAAGTGAAATCTAAAGGTTTTAAATTTGTTTGTGGTGTTGACGAAGCAGGAAGAGGTCCACTTGCAGGTCCTGTTTGCGCTGCAGCAGTAATTTTAAACGAGGAAATTGAAGGTCTTAACGATTCTAAAAAACTCAGTGAAAAGAAAAGGGAAGCCCTTTTTGATGAAATCAAAGAGAAATCTGTAAGTTTTTCTATCGCCTTTGCTTCGGTGGAGGAAATCGAAGAATATAATATTTTAAATGCCACCTATCTTGCTATGAATAGAGCTATTGAGGGGCTAAACGTAAAGGCTGACTTTGCACTTATTGATGGCAACCGTGTTCCCACAGGAATTACAGTTCCTTGCGAAACGGTTGTAAAGGGTGATGCAAAGTCCTGCTCCATTGCTGCCGCTTCTATTCTTGCAAAGGTGACCCGTGACCGTTTGATGTTAGAAGAGGATAAAAAATATCCTCAGTACAACTTCAAAAAGCATAAAGGCTACGGTACAAAGGAACATACCGATGCGATTTTAAAGTATGGTTTAAGCCCCATACACCGTCCATCTTTTTTGAAAAAATTGTTAGGTGAAAAGTGATGAATATTGGTGCACTTGGCAAAAAAGGCGAAGATATGGTGACAAACTTTTTAATTAAGAACGGCCATACCATTTTAAAAAGAAATTATCTTTGTCGCTTTGGTGAGATTGATGTTATCGCACAAAAAGGGGATATACTTCTTTTTGTGGAGGTAAAAAGTAGAAAAGAAAATTCTCTCGTTTCCCCAAAAGAAGCTGTGGATTCCCACAAAATTTCCCGAATGATTAAGGCAGGACAGGATTATCTTTCAAAAACGATAGAAATGACTGAACTTCAGCCTCGTTTTGATGTGGCTGAGGTTACCCTAAAAAATGATGGAAAATTCCATCTCAACTATATTAAAAATGCCTTTTAACTTGACAAAATAAGGTATATTTTATATAATATTTGTGTATAATAAAATTCTGCATACGGAGGAATATAAATTATGATAAGTGCAGGCGATTTCAGAAACGGCGTTACCTTTGAAGAGGACGGCAACGTTCTTCAGGTTGTTGAATTCCAACACGTTAAACCTGGTAAAGGTGCTGCTTTCGTTAGAACAAAAACCAAGAATGTAATTACCGGTGCGGTTATTGAAAAATCTTATAACCCTACTGCTAAATTCCCCACTGCTTTCATCGAGAGAAAAGATATGGAATATTCTTATGAAGATGGTGGTCTTTACTACTTTATGGATCAAGAAACCTACGATATGGTTCCCATCAACGCAAGTGAAGTTGGCGACAACTTTAAGTTTGTAAAAGAAAATATGGTTTGCAAAATCCTTTCTTACAAGGGTAATGTTTTCGGTGTTGAACCCCCCACATTCGTAGAGCTTAAAGTTACCCAAACCGACCCCGGTTTTGCCGGTAACACTGCTACCAACGCAACCAAACCTGCTACCGTTGAGACCGGTGCCGAAATCCGTGTTCCTTTATTTATCAATGAAGGCGAAATGGTTAGAATTGACACTCGTACCGGCGAATATATGGAGCGCGCATAAATCTTTTTGGAGGATTTAAAATGGATATTTGTGAGAAGATTGCTTATATAAAAGGCTTGGCTGAGGGTCTTTCCTTAGACGAGACCACAAAGGAAGGCAAAATCTTAGTTGCTATTATCGACCTTTTAGGCGATATTACCGATGAGATTTGCGAAATCGAAGACGGATGCGATGAACTTATGGAGCAAATCGACGCTGTTGACGAAGACCTCTCAAGCTTGGAAAACTTCATCTATGAAGATGATGACTGCGATTGCGATTGCTGTGATGACGATGACTGCGATTGCTGTGAGGATGACGAGATTTACGAAATTGAGTGCCCTGCTTGTAACGATGTTATCTATTTAGATGCAGATATGCTTGCTGAAGAAGGAATGGTTTGCCCCAACTGTGGCACCGACCTCGAATTTGATTTCGACCTTGATTGCGATTGTGACTGTGATTGCGATTGTTGCAAAGAGACGGAAGAATAATAACTGTATGAGGGGTCTTTTGACCCCTCTTTTTATTAATGAGGTGGGTTAATGAAAACCGAAACAGCTTTAAAATATGAAGTGGCTGAAGAAAATAAAAAAGGCATACCTGTAATAATAGTTGCCGCCGGAAGTTTTACCCGTATGCAAGGGGTTAATAAGCAACTGGCTGAAATCGGCGGTATGCCCGTTATTATAAGAACTTTAATGGCTTTTGAGAATAGCAATGAAATTTCTAACATAATTTTGGTTGTTCGTGCCGATGATGTTTTTTCAATGCAGATGTTAACCGAGAAATATAACATAACTAAGCTCAGCGATATTGTTTGCGGTGGCGCAAACCGTCAGGAATCGGTGCAAAAAGGTTTGTCACGTGTGGGAGAAACTTGCGAAAAGGTGCTTATCCACGACGGCGCAAGACCGCTTGTTAGTCAAAAAACAATAAAAAATGTTGTAGATGGTCTTAAAAACTATTCGGCTGTTACCTGTGGGGTGGCTGTGGTAGATACTATAAAAGAAATTGGCGCCGACAAAAAGGTTTTAAAAACACTTGACAGAAGCCGCCTTATAGCTGTTCAAACACCTCAGGGCGTTAAGGTGGCAGATTATAAATCGGCATTGGAAAAAGCCGAGGATTTGTCAGCCTTTACTGATGATATGTCGATTATGGAAAATGCAGGATACGAGGTCTTAACGGTTGATGGTGACCGCAAAAACATTAAGATTACCACCCTTAGTGATATTGCTTTGGCTTCGGCACTTTTGGAGGAAGAAAAATGCGAATAGGACACGGTTACGATGTTCACCGCTTTTGTGAAAATAGAGATTTGATTTTAGGCGGAGTGAAAATCCCTTATGAAATGGGACTTTTGGGTCACTCTGATGCAGATGTTTTGCTTCACGCTGTAAGTGATGCTCTTTTGGGCGCCGCTGCTTTGGGTGATATTGGAAAACATTTCCCTGATACCGACCCTGAATTTAAAGGGGCGGACAGTCGAGTGCTTTTGAGAGAGTGCATATCACTTGTAAAGCAGAAAGGCTTTAAGGTTTCAAACATTGATGCCACTGTGATAGCGCAAAAGCCAAAACTTGCTTCCTTTATAGAGCAAATGGTTAAAAATATTGCAAGTGACTGTGAATTAGAAATTGACTCAGTAAATGTTAAAGCCACAACCGAAGAGGGACTAGGATTTACAGGAAATCTTGAGGGAATTTCTGCTCATGCTGTCTGCATTTTAGAATAATTTTTAAAATACCACAATAAAATTTAATAGTGATTAATCTTAAGACGGTGTTTTTATGAAACTGTTTTTTATAATAACGAAAAGAAGATTGGCAATTATATTTTGTGTTGTGGTATTGATTTTTATGGGTTCAATCTGGGTTTCCTCTTTGGCGGTTTCTTTGCCTGACGGTTCAACCCACGCTAAGCGGATGGTCTATATAAAAGGACTCAAACTGGATATTGACGAGGAAAGATACACCTCTAAACAGACGGTAATCCCCGAAATATTTTCTGATGTTTATTCAAATTACAATGAACTGCAGAAAAAAGGCGGATTTGACCTGTCTCAGTTTAAGGGAGAGAGTGTAACAATTTATAGTTACCCTTTGAAAAATTCAGATAAAATTCTCACCCTGATAGTCTGCAAGGATAAGATTATCGGCGGTGATGTTGCCGAGGTAAAACTTGGCGGAAAAATGACAGAAATCAGAAAGTATTAAGGTATGAATTTGCAAAGACTTGATAAAATAATAGCATCTCAACTTAATATATCAAGAAGTGATGCCAGAACGGATATAAGAAGAGGTTTTGTTGGCGTGGACGGTGAGATTATCCGTGACCCGTCAAGGTCTTTTTCTCCAACCGATAGCATCATCACTTATAAGGGACAAGCGGTGACCTTTAAGCAATTTTTATATATAGTTTTGAATAAGCCAAAAGGTGTTTTGTCGGCTTCAACCGATAAGAACAGACAGACTGTTGTTGATTTGGTGCCACCTGAACTAAACCGTCAAAACCTTTCTCCTGTTGGAAGGCTTGATAAGGATACCACGGGGCTTTTGCTTATAACCGATGACGGACAGTTTTCCCACAAGGTAATTTCCCCTAAAAGTGACATTAAAAAGGTTTACAGCGTGATTTTGGATGCACCCATACCAAAAAACGCCTGTGAGGAATTTGAAAAAGGTGTGGTTTTGGCAGACGGTACAAAATGCCTTCCTGCAAAACTTGAGATAATGGGCGAAAACGAAGCTTTAGTGGAAATCAGAGAAGGCAAATATCACCAAATCAAGCGAATGTTCGGAGTGTTGGGTCTAGGAGTTAATGAGCTCAAAAGATTAAGCATTGGCGGTTTTAAGTTGCCGTCAGATTTGAACGAGGGCGAGTGCCGAGAATTGACCGAAAGTGAAATTGAAAGCATATTATATTAATTTATCACATTTTTTGTGAAATTTTACTTATTTTTTTGCAATTTTCTGTTCGGTTTTGAGCGCCACAGTCAACATCTACAAAAAATAATGTCTATCATTGTAGATATTACGCATAGAATTTTGAAATATCATTTGATATAATAATAAAGAAAATAAGACCTCAGGAGGGCAATTTAATGGCAAGTTTATCACTTCGCAATGTTTACAAGAGATATCCCGGCGGCGTTACCGCTGTTTCGGACTTCAATCTCGAAATTAAGGACAAAGAGTTTATAATTCTTGTTGGACCTTCAGGTTGCGGTAAATCTACCACACTTCGTATGGTAGCCGGTCTTGAAGAAATTTCTGACGGTGAAGTATATATCGGCGACCGTCTTGTTAACGATGTAGCTCCTAAGGATAGAGATATCGCAATGGTTTTCCAGAACTATGCTCTTTATCCTCACATGACCGTATTTGATAATATGGCATTCGGTTTGAAACTTCGTAAAACTCCCAAGGATGAAATCAGACGCCGTGTTGAAGAGGCTGCTCGTATTCTTGATATTGAGCACCTTTTAGAGCGTAAACCTAAGGCTTTGTCCGGTGGTCAGCGTCAGCGTGTTGCTTTGGGTCGTGCTATCGTTCGTGAGCCTAAGGTATTCTTACTTGACGAGCCTCTTTCCAACTTGGATGCTAAGCTTCGTGCACAGATGCGTACCGAGATTTCTAAATTACATCAACGTTTGGGTACAACCTTTATCTATGTAACCCACGACCAGACCGAGGCTATGACAATGGGTACTCGTATCGTTGTTATGAAGAGCGGTCTTGTTCAACAGGTTGATACTCCTCAAAACCTTTATATGCGTCCTTGCAACCTCTTCGTTGCTGGATTCATCGGTTCTCCTCAGATGAACTTTATCGAGTCTGTTCTTCTTAAAGAAGGCAAGGATTACTTCGTAGAGTTCGGTTCTGAAGATACCAAAACCCGTGCAGGCGTGAAGTTTAAGATTAAGCTTCCCGCTTCTAAGAATAAGGATAACTGCCTTGATGCTTATGTTGGCAAGGAAGTTATTATGGGTATCCGTCCTGAGGATGTTCATAACGAGGAAGATCTCATCGCTGCATATCCCGACGGTGTTGTTGAGGCTAACGTTGAAGTTACCGAGCTTATGGGTGCTGAAACCTACCTTTACATGGATTGCGAAGGTCAGTCTATCAACGCTCGTGTTGCTCCTACCAACACTGCTAAGCCTGCAGACCATATCACCATCACAATTGAGCCTGAGAAGATTCACTTGTTCGATAAGGACACTGAGCTTACAATCACTAACTAATAAGTATTTAAGAACTGCCTTTGGGCAGTTCTTTTTTTATTGAAAAAAGTGTGAAGTTGTGTTATTATTTTGATATATTAACTTCTTGGGAGATATTATGATTAAGAAATTTCTTGAAACGGGCAAAATCGTTGGAACTCACGGTGTCAGAGGTATGGTCAGAGTTCAGCCTTGGTGTGATGACAGCGAGTTTTTGACGGGTTTTAAATATGTATATACCGATGCCGAGGGAAAAAGCAAACTTAAAATTTTAAATGCAAAACCCCACGGTAATGTTGTGCTTATGTCGGTGGACGGGGTGAATTCTATTGAGGAAGCCGAGCGTCTCAGAGGCAAGGTTATTTTTATTGACCGCAAGGATGTAAAATTGCCCGAGGGCAGATATTTTATAAGCGACATTTTAGGTGCCACTGTTTATGATGCCGACACAAACGAGGTTTTAGGAAAACTTTCCGATGTCAGCGAAACAGGTGCGAATGATGTTTGGCATATCACTAAAGACGGTAAAGAATACCTTGTGCCCGCTATTGCCGATGTTATAGTTGAGGCAAAACCCGAGGAAGAAAAGGTAATAATCAGACCTTTAAAGGGGATTTTTGATGATGAGAATTGATATTTTAACCCTTTTCCCCGAAATGTGTCAGCAGGTTATGAACGAGAGTATAATCGGCAGAGCACAAAAATCAGGTAAGGTGGAAATAGTTTGCACTAATATCAGAGATTTTTCGGGGAATAAGCATAATAAGGTGGACGATACTCCTTACGGCGGCGGCATGGGGATGGTTATGGCGGCTGAGCCGATATATAACTGTTATAAAAGTCTTTATAATGAGGGTGAGGAAAAGCCGCACTTGATTTATATGTCCCCAAAGGGCGAGACTTTTACCCAAAAAAAAGCGGTTGAACTTTCTAAAAAAGACAGAATTGTTTTGCTTTGCGGTCATTATGAGGGTGTTGACCAAAGGGTGATTGACGAGATTGTTGACGAGGAATTGTCTTTGGGTGACTATGTTTTAACAGGCGGTGAGTTGCCTGCGCTAACGGTTGCAGATGCAGTTTGCCGAATGTTACCCGGTGTCTTGTCGGATGATTTGTGTTTTGAGGAGGAAAGTCACTTCTCAGGTCTTTTGGAATATCCTCAATATACAAAACCTGCAGTTTGGCGAGAGAGAGAAGTTCCCGAGGTTTTGTTGTCAGGAAATCACGCAAAAATTGCCGATTGGCGAAAAATTCAGTCGGTTTTGCTTACAATAGAAAAGCGCCCCGATATGCTGACACCTGAAATGCTCAGTGAAAAAGACAAAAAACTTTTAAAGAAAAACGGAATTGAACTTTAGAGTTGTTATTTTGCATAAATTCAGATGGCTGAAATAATCATTTGTTGGAAAATTATTAGAACTTTTTCACAAATAATTGACTATTGAATTTATTGTGGTATAATAACAATATAAAAAAATAAATCTACGGCATTGCCGTTTGCATCATTTAATGTGAGGAGAATTTACAATGTGTGTTAAAGATGTTGTTATCCAAAATCAGGTAGGCCTTCACGCTCGTCCTGCTACTTTTTTTATTCAGAAGGCAAATGAGTATAAGTCTTCAATCTGGGTAGAAAAGGAAGAGAGAAAGGTTAACGCTAAGAGTCTTTTGGGCGTATTATCTCTCGGTATTGTTGGCGGCACAACAATTAAGATTATTGTTGACGGCACTGATGAGAAGGAAGCTCTTGAGGGTCTTGTAGCTCTCGTAGAGTCTGGCTTTGCTGACTAACTTTAAAACTAAATCAAGGGGTTGAAAAAACTTTCCAACCCCTTAATTTTTTTGTTGACAAATTCAATATTATTGGTATAATAGTATTTGTGCTTTGAAGTACATATTTAAACTATCCGGGTGTGGCGCAGCTGGTAGTTTGAGTTCGACCGCTGCCTGTGGCAGAAGCAGGGAGAAACTCAAAGGCGCCGAAACAAGGAGTAATACGAACGGCAGTGAGTAGTGCGACTATGTTTCAAGAGTAAGCGTAGCGCGCGGACATATTGATTTTATAAGTTCTTGCCAAAGCACAATTTAATATAAAATATCCGGGTGTGGCGCAGCTGGTAGCGCGCTTGACTGGGGGTCAAGAGGCCGCAGGTTCAAGTCCTGTCACTCGGACCAAAATCCAAATTCGACCATTTGGTCGGGTTTGGATTTTTTTATTATTACAGGACTTGAACCTGAGAAGGTCTGAGCGTTAAGAAAAGTTGCCGGTGGCAAGTTTTTAGCTCAGAGCGTGAAGTCGGGTACCGAATGCGAAGCATTGGGTCGACAAGCGAATAGTATGCGAAGCAGACGGTCAAGTCCTGTCACTCGGACCAAAAAGCAGTTTCGACCGAAAGGTCGGGACTGCTTTTTAATTTGAATTGCAGAAATTAAATTTGCGGCCGATTGACACCCAGTGGGGGTCAGGCATTGAGAACGAGCGCTCACGGTGTGAGATACAGCGAGTTTGAAATGGCGCTGCGGTCGAAAGTTGCCCACGCACCAAGTGGATAGCAACTTTCGGGATACCGCAAGAGGTAGCCGCAGGTTCAAGGTCTCGGCTGTCGCCTCGGTCGGTGCTTCTGTGCAATGCACAGAGGTGTCCACTGGACACCCGCACCCTGTCACTCGGACCAAAAATCCCAACGAGACATTTGGTTTCGTTGGGATTTTTTTTAATTTGAATAACAGAAATTTTAAACCCCCAAACAGAGCGTTGACTTTGTTTGGGGGTTTCATAATATATTTTATTTAATCTCAGGTAAGCTTGCTGCGGCAATAGATTGACCTACACGGCGGCTTGATTCGTCGGGGATGTGTAATTCGCATTTACTTGCTAGTTCTGGGAACTCGTTTTTAAGCACTTCGTTTGCACGGTCAAGAATAATCACACCGCCTTCGCCCGAAGTAACACGACCCATAATGAGAACGTGTTTGATATCGTAGAAAAGGCTGTAATAAGCGATTGCATAACCGAAATAAACACCTATGGTATCGTAAATAGCAACTGCACGAGTGTCATTTTGCTCCATAAGACCTTGCACAACCTTTAACTTTTCGGCAGGGGACAAGGCTTCGTCAAGTTCAATACCTGCTGCGGGTGCTAATTTGATAACACTATCTTGAGAGAAATATTTAACACCGCAACCAATGTCGCCCGACCACTCATCTATCATTGCGTCTTTAGAGAAATCTACAGGTGCGAAAGCCAACTCGTTAAGCCAACCTGTGATATTGCCCGAGGGGTCAACATATCCTCCAGCTTCACTTGTGCCCATTGCGATACCTAAAACTGCATTATCGTTAAGGTTCATAGCACCTGCTAAAGCAGTAACATCACCGTCGTTTGCAACCTCGAGAGGAACATTTTCGCCGAATTCCTTGGCAATGTCTATATACATATTCTTAACTCGTTTTTCAAAGTCTTCATCCGAAACTTTAAGGAAGAGGGAAGCCACCATTATACGATTATCAACATAAATACCTGCTGAAGAAACACCAATGGCATCGACTCTCGGCAAATGCTCGGCGGCGGACTTCATTGCCGATAAAATTCCGTCATATTGATACTGTGGGTCTGAGTTAATTTTCGGGAACCATACAACCTCTTCTGAATATACGCTTTCGCCGTCTATAACAGCGCTAACCTTACGGTCAGAGCCGCCTGCATCAAATCCGATACGGCAACCGTCTAAATGGCGGCCGACAGGTGTGGCAGATTCCTGTGTTACAGGCGCCTCGTCAATAGGCTTCCATACACATTCAAAAGGCTTTTCGTAAACTCGTGACATAAATTTGTTATCAAATGCACGAACACCGTCAGCAGAGTAAATTTTTGCAATACCATCGAAAATCAACTTGGAACCTGCAATAATAATTTTATAACCGCCCTTAACCCACAATAGAGTTTTAACAATGCGCTCAACAAGTGCAAGATTTTCTTCATCGTGGCCTGTGCCGTCGGGGAAAACTGTCATTTCGAAGGTGGAAACAAAGCCGCTGTTACGCTCAATTCCAATTACTAATTTTTCTCCGTTTGCTTCTTTGGCTCTTTTAATGAAATCATTAAACACCAATACTAAAGGCTCAAAACCTTTATCTAATTTTGCTTCAAATTTAGGCTTCATATTTAACTTTGCCTCCTATAATTGTTTTTTGAATATTGAAATCACGGTCTGTGATGATAATATCAGCGTCCTTACCTTTTTCCAAAGAGCCTTTGCGGTCATCGACACCGATAGCTTTTGCAGGATTAAGACTTGCTGCGGCAACGGCATCCCAAAGGGGAATATCGGTGTTGTCAAAAAGGTTTTTAACCGCATTATTAAGTTTTAATACGCTTCCTGCAATAGTACCGTCCTCTAAAAGACATTCAATTCCGTTTACAAAGATTTTTTGACCGCCAAGGGTATATTCACCGTCGGGCATACCGCCGGCACGGGTACAGTCGGTAATAAGCACCAACTTGTCGCCCTTGGTTTTTGCAATAAATTCAAACAAACCTTTGTGCACATGGAAAGTGTCACAGATAAGTTCGGTGTAAACATCCTTGAGTAATGCCGCACCAACAACACCTGGGTTGCGGTGATGCAAAGGTGTCTGAGCGTTAAAAAGATGGGTTATATGGGTGGCACCGGCTTCGATACCTGCTAAGGTTTCTTCAAAGGTCGCATCGGTGTGACCGATAGAAATTTTAACATCACAGTTTTTGCGAATTTCTTTAATTCCTTCACATCCACCCTCCATTTCAGGGGCAACGGTTGCAAGGGAAATAATGTCGGAATTGTCTATTACAAACTGTGCGTCAAGCGGTTTTATGTGAGCCTCAGACTGAGCACCCTTTTTCTTAGGATTAATAAAAGGTCCCTCAAGATTTACGCCTAAAATTTCGGCGCCGTCCCAGTCACGGCTTTCCTCCTTTAAAGAGCGGACTGTATTAAGGGCAGTGTTAATTTCCTCTGTGCTGACTGTCATTGTAGTGGGGCACCAAGATGTTACACCGTTTTTCATAATACCGTTTGCCATTTTCTTTATGCCGTCGGCATTTCCGTCCGAAGTGTCCTCGCCCAAATAACCGTGGATATGTATATCAACAAGTCCGGGCGCTATGTAGCCTTTGTTGGCATCAATGACTTCGGCATTTTCTTCAATTTGGTCTAAAGGGATTATCCCCAAAATTTTATCTTCAAAAGCCAAGGCACAATCGTTAATGATTTTATCATTTAAAATTATGCTTCCATTTATAATATACTTCACGAGAAAACCTCCTTCGCAAACTTTCGTTTACATTATATCATACATTATAATAAAATAAAAGTGTTTTTTGCAAATAAAAGTTTACATTTATAAAAATATTTGCAATAATTAAGCAACTTTTGTTTGCTGATTGATGCAAATGCGGTTGCAAGTTTACTCACACTTGTAAATGTTTCAATTTGCTGATATAATTAAGGTAACTTTTAAAAGGGATTGTGCTTTATGTTTAATTTTTTTGCAAATGAGGAAAATAAAAAGGATTCTTGTTATTACATAACGGGAAGTGACTATAATCACATTAAAAATGTCTTGAGAATGCAGGTAGGAGACACCTGTCTTGTAAGTCAAAACGGGCAGAGTGATTTGTGTCGTATTTCCTCTTTTTCTGAAGAATTTGTTTGTTTGGAAATTGTAGAGGAAAATTATACAAGCACGGAACTTCCCGTTAAAATATATTTGTTCCAAGGTTTGCCAAAGGGCGATAAAATGGAATATATAATTCAAAAATGCGTTGAACTGGGCGTCTTTGAAATTGTCCCCGTTGCAATGAAAAACTGTGTGGTTAAACTAGATGATAAAAAAGCAAAATCAAAGGTTACCCGTTGGCAAGCAATTTGTGAAAGCGCCGCAAAGCAGAGTAAACGAAATATAATCCCCAAAATTTCAGAGGTTTTGCCCTTTGGCAAAGCGATAGAATATGCTAAAACACTCGATATGATAATGGTGCCTTATGAAAACAAAGAGGGTATGAAAGCAACGGTTGAGGCTTTGGCAGAACTTAAAAATGTCAAAGCGGTGGGTATTTTTATCGGCCCCGAGGGTGGATTTGATAAAGCGGAAATCGTGAAAGCCACCGAGAGCGGAGCTCGTACAATTTCTCTTGGCAAACGAATTTTGCGCACCGAAACGGCGGCTGTAACAGCTGTTTCAATGTGTATGTTAGAGCTTGAAATGTTTGAGGAAGATAAATGATTAATTTACCCTTAGAATATGAAAACCGAATGAAAAGGCTCTTGGGTGAGGATTTTGAAGCCTATAAAAATGAGCTTGAAAATCCTCCCGTCAAGGCTTTCAGAGTTAACACCGATAAGATAAGCCTTGAGGAGTTTGAAAAAATCAATCTTTTTTCAAAGAATAAAATTCCTTATGTGGAAAATGGATTTTATCTTGAATATGATAAAATCGGCAACCACCCGTATCATCATGCGGGGCTGATTTATGTGCAAGAGCCCGCCGCAATGGCACCCGCTGAGTGTATTGATATTGAACCCGACTGGAAAGTGCTTGATATGTGTGCTGCACCGGGCGGAAAAAGTACCCAAATCAAAAATAAACTGGGTGAGAGGGGAGTGCTTGTTTCAAACGAGATTATACCCTCACGCTGTAAAATTCTCACAGGAAATGTCGAGAGATTGGGTTTACATAACACAGTAACTACCTGTATGGATAGCGATAAATTAGCCACGGTTTTTGCTGATTGCTTTGATATGGTTATGGTCGACGCCCCTTGTTCGGGCGAGGGAATGTTTCGTAAGGAAGAGATTGCCATTGGTGAGTGGTCCCAAAGTAATGTGGAAATGTGTGCCAAGCGTCAGGCCGAGATTTTGGATAACGCAGTCTCCACTCTCAAAAGCGGTGGATATATTGTATACGCCACCTGCACCTTTTCTCTTGAGGAAAACGAAATGACGGTTGACGCCTTTTTGAAAAGGCACCCTGATTTTGAGATTATTCCTGTTAACGAGAGGGTCAGAGAATACACAAGTGACGGAATTTGTTTTGATGGTTGCGAGTGTCAAAATATCCATTTTGCCCGTAGATTTTATCCCCACAAGGCAAAGGGTGAGGGTCAGTTTATGGCAGTTATTCACCACAAGGGCGAACAAGTCAAAACCGACGTTATTAAACCCGCAACTGAAAAAACAGATAAAACAGTAACCGAGTTTTTAGAGAATACCTTGGTTGATTACAACCCCGATTATGTAACAACTTATAACGGCAATCCCGTTTATTATAACAACCAACTACCGATTAGGGACGGTCAGGCTTTTTGCTGTGGAATAACCATTGGGGAAATTAGAAAAAACCGAATTTTGCCACACCATCAGTTTTTCACTGCATTGGGAAAGGACTTTAAGCGGAAAATTAATCTGACTGCCGATAGTGATGAACTAGTTAAATATCTGCACGGTGAGGAGATTGACGCCGACTGTGAAAACGGATGGGCGGCAGTGTTGGTTGACGGTTTCCCCCTTGGCGGCGCAAAGGTGGTAAATGGCAGAGCTAAAAATCATTATCCAAAGGGTTTGAGAAAATAATTTTTCTTGAAAGTATAACATAAATATAGTAATATAAACTTACAAGGAGTCGACAGTTTTCGATTTTTTGATATCTACTATAAGGGAGAGTACATTATGAACAGAGCAGAATTAAAAGCGGCAGCAAGGGTCCAAATTTCAGGTAAAATTGGTATTTTATTTGTAATTGGTTTAATTATCTTTGCAATTTCTTTTGTTGCAGAGTTGTTTGGAGCATTTATTCCAGGCGTTTCTTTGGCAGTTTCAGTCATTGTCACACCTGCGTTTGCACTTAGTATGGCGATGATTTACTTAAATGTTACCGACGGTATCAAGCCAACCGTAGGTGATGCTTTTGCAGGTTTTGAAGATTTTTGGTCAGCCTTCAAGGTTACATTTTTAATGGGTCTTTTCACTGCTCTTTGGATGTTGCTTTTCATTATCCCCGGAATTATAAAAGCTTATTCTTATTCAATGTCATTATATATTTTAGCCGAAAACAAGGGTAAATCTGCACGTGAGTGCATCAGAGAATCAATGGCTATGACCGAAGGTTATAAAATGGATTTGTTTGTTTTAGACCTTTCTTTCATAGGTTGGGCGTTAGTTACTGCAATTACATTTGGTTTAGCAGGTATATGGGTAGGACCTTATATGCAAGCAACCAAAGTTAACGCTTACCGTTATTTAAAAGCAAAGAAAGAGTTTCCTCAGGTAGCGGCTGAGGTTACAGCAGAATAATAAGGAATAAATAAACACGGCGGGGAAAAATCACTGCCGTGTTTTTGTATGTTTATTTGTCTCTGCGATGTAATCCCGAGGAACTTATAGGCTCCTTTGCGGCGTAAAGGTGAGAGGTATCGCCGATTCAAGATAAGATTACATGCCTTAACATAAATTTTAAGGGGGGTCTAATTATTCGGCTTCACAGCATACATTTAAATAGAATGTTTGGAGGAGTGTATATGCGAAGATTATTAGCTGTCTTTTTAATTATATTTGTGTTGGCGGGGTCGGTGGTTTGCAAGGCTGAAACGAAAATTGCAAGTGAGTGCGATATAAGCGATTTAGAGGTGCCTCTTAGCCAAAGTGTTGAAACCTCGGCTGTGGGTACTGTTTTGGAAATTAAGGCAAAATCTGCCGTTTTGTTAGAGCCCTTTACAGGCAAAGTGTTATACGACCAGAACGGCGACGAAAAACTGCCCCCTGCATCTATTACTAAAGTTATGTCCCTTTTGCTTGTTATGGAGGCGCTTGATCGAAAGGAATTCTATCTTGATACAGTAGTAACGGCGAGCGAACACGCTTGTAGTATGGGCGGCAGTCAGATATGGCTTGAGCCAGGTGAGGCTATGACGGTTGACGAGTTGCTAAAAGCCACAGTCATCGCCTCGGCAAACGATGCTTGTGTGGCATTGGGTGAGTTGGTTGCAGGTAGTGAGGAAGGCTTTGTGAAGCTTATGAACGAAAGAGCAGCAGAGCTTGGA
>JAZSDI010000079.1:0-3622 GCA_045531045.1 Acutalibacteraceae bacterium
ATACGAATAATAGGAGGATAAATTTCCTTAAATTATCGTCAGCGGGATGCGATATTTTTACCGTGAGTTTTACCTCTTCGTTTCGAAAGCAACTCCCCGTCTTTCGAACACTTAACGCAAAAATATCTACTCTGTATGAAAACATTATACTACTGTGATTTTATTTGTCAAGCAAATCTTTAATAACCTCACCCGCAATTATAAGACCTGCCGTTCCTGTCACAAAAACGGCGCTTCCAACCTTGCCGTTTTGGGGTTTTACAGGTTTTTCGGCAGAGTAAAGGCACTTTAAGTTTTTAACCCCTCGTTTTTTGAGTTCATATCTCATAGACCTGGCCAAGGGGCAACCCTCGGTTTTGTAGATATCTGCAATTTTAAAGGCGGTGGGGTCAAGCTTGTTGCCTGTTCCCATGGAACTAATAATCGGCACACCCGACGCTTGAGCCTTTAAAATAAGTTCAATTTTAGAGGGCACCGAATCAATGGCATCAATTATATAGTCATATTGCGCAAGGTCAAATTCAGCCGAATTTTCGGGGGAATAAAAGACCTTAAAAGGTAGGATTTTAGCCTCGCTGTTTATACTCTCACAGCGCTTTTTCGCGGCCTCGACCTTTGCTTCGCCCAAAGTGTCGGTTGTAGCGATAATCTGGCGGTTGAGGTTGGTGGTTTCAACACAGTCACTGTCGAAAATATGAATTTCGCCAACACCTGTGCGCACGAGCGCCTCAAGGCAAAAACTACCAACTCCGCCAACGCCGAAAAGGGCTATTTTTTTATTATTCAGTTTTTCGGTTGCCTCCTCGCCTAAAAGCCAGGAGCTTCGCAAAAACATTTCCTTCATTTTATCACCTGATTTAATTTTAACCGCTTTTAAATATTTGTCAATACTTGAAAAAAACACATAAAAATGATACACTAATAAAAAAGGAAAGGCGGTGGCTTTTATGAACGAAAAACTTAATATTTTAAAGCAAAAGGCCAACCGTCTGCCTAAAACTGCCGGTGTTTATATTATGAAAGACCGCTCGGGCGAGATAATTTATATCGGCAAGGCAAAGGCTTTGAAAAACAGGGTTACTCAATATTTCGGCAAGGGCAGTCAGCACACCGAAAAGGTGCGTCAGATGGTAAGCCGTGTTGATGATTTTGATGTTATCCTTTGCGAAAGCGAGTTTGAAGCCCTTATTTTAGAAAACTCACTTATAAAACAAAATCAGCCCAAATATAATATTCTTTTGAAGGACGATAAGGGATATTCCTATATTAAAATCACCCGTGAAAAGTGGCCGAGAATTTCGGCTGTGAAACAAACCGACAAACAAAACGAGTTTATCGGTCCCTTTAATTCGGGGTATGTTGTGAAAGAAACGGTGGACGAGGCTCGAAAGATTTTCAAAATCCCCAACTGCAACCGAGATTTCGAGAAGAAGACCCGACCTTGCCTTAATTACCATATCGGCATTTGCTCGGCGCCTTGCAGAGGAAATGTTTCTCACAGCGACTATATGGAGAGCATAAATTCCGCCAAGGAATTTATCAAAAACGGTGACAGTGGGGAATTTAGCATTTCGGTTTTGCGAGAGAAAATGGAAACCGCCGCCGAAAATTTGCGTTTTGAGGAAGCGGCAAAGCTTCGTGACCGCATAAACGCAATACAGAAAATCACCCAAAAGCAAAGGGTTGTAAGCATTTCTTATAAAGAACAGGATGTTATTGCTTCCGCTTTTTTGGGCGAAAAGGCTTGTGTTTTTGTCTTGCAGTTCAGAAACTTTAAACTCACAGACAAAAAGTACTTTTTTATTGACGGCTTTAAGGATAAAACCGCCCTTTATAACGAGTTTTTGGCAAGATATTATTCCTCGAACGAGGCTGTGTCCCGTATTCTTTTAGATGCAGAGACTGAAAATTTTGCGCTCTTGGAAGAGTGGCTCAGCGAAAAAGAGGGCAAAAAGGTAAAGATTATCAACCCAAAGGTGGGTGAGCAACTGAAACTGCTTGAAATGTGCTCTCGCAATGCGGCGGAAAATCTTGCCGAAAAGACCGAGCACAGCGGCAGAGAAATGTCGGCTTTAAACGAGCTTCAAACCCTTTTGGGACTGCAAAACACACCAAGATACATTGAGGCTTACGATATATCCAACACTTTAGGCAGCAACAATGTTGCGGGTATGGTGGTTTTCAAGGATGCAAAGCCCTTTAAATCGGCATATAAGCGGTTTAAAATCGGCGGGTTTGAGGGTCAGGACGATTATCGCTCAATGGCGGAGGTTTTGGATAGGCGTTTCGAGGAATACAAAAACGGAAACGATCAAGGCTTTAAAACCTTGCCCGATTTAATCTTGCTTGACGGTGCCAAGGGGCAGATTTCAGCTGTGCTTCCCGTTTTGCAAAAGCACGGGGTTGATGTAGCCGTCTTCGGTATGGTTAAAGACTCAAAGCACCGCACAAGAGCAATAGCCACAACGGGAGCGGATATTACCATTAAGTCAAACCGCAAGGTGTTTACGCTGATAACTAATATTCAAGACGAGGTCCACCGCTTTGCCATAAGCTATCATAAAAAGCTTCAGTCAAAGGGTTTAAGAGAAACCGAGCTTTTGAATATAGAGGGCATCGGCAAGGAAAAAGCCAAACTGCTTTTAAAACATTTCGGCAGTGTTGCAAAAATAAAAAAAGCCTCTATAGAGGACATCTGCAAGGTTAAAGGCATAAAAGAGCACACCGCCCAAAAAATCGTGGAATATTTTAATGATTAACAAAACCCCCAAGGTAACTTGGGGGTTATTTTTCGGTTTCTATTTTGATTTTGTTGTTTTCTACCCTTACGGTTATGTTGCCGTGCTTGTCGGTGCGGTAGATTTCACTGCCAAAACTTTTAAGAAGTTTCAGGGTTGAGGAGTGAGGGTGTCTATACATATTGCCCTTACCGACCGATATTAAAGATACTTCGGGTGTTGCGATTTCGAGAAAATCTTTTGTGGTGGAGGTACTGCTTCCGTGGTGACCCACCTTTAGAACATCACAGTCGATATCCTTTTTATCAGCAATTAAGCGCCTTTCGGTTTTTGATTCGGCATCGCCTGTAAAGAGAAAGCTTTTGCCCTCTAAAACCGCTTTTATTATAAGTGAGCGGTTGTTTTCGTTGTCAAAATCACCGTAGTTTGCAATGATTTCGACCTCAATTTCTCCGATAGTAAATTTCATACCGTCCTCGGCTGAGTAAACACCCTTACCCGCCCTTGTCATTTTATCAATGGCAAAAGAGGCGGAATATATACCCTCGCTAAAGGTCGAAAGCTGGGGCAAAATTAAATTTTCCACCGTGAAATTATCGTAAATTTCGGTAACTCCGCCTGTATGGTCTATATGAAGATGGGTTAAAATCAAGGCGTCAATAATTTCTATGCCCGAAGAATTAAGATTTGATACTAACTGTTCTGAATTCTCGGCGGGGCCTGTATCTATCAAAGCGGTATATCCGTTACTGTGAAGCAAGATACAGTCACCCTGACCCACATCGACAATCCTCACATAAGACTCTGCCGAGCGGGTGAGTTTCCGTGAAATATCAAAGGCGCCCTTATCAAATTTTATTAAAGAAACAACAGTAACGGCAACG
>JAZSDI010000035.1:0-7377 GCA_045531045.1 Acutalibacteraceae bacterium
TGCTAAGGCTATCGGCCTTGTTATCCCTGAGTTAAACGGCAAGCTCATCGGTTCTGCTCAGCGTGTTCCTGTTCCTACAGGTTCTACCACCATCCTCGTTGCTGTTGTTAAGGGCAAGGATGTTACCAAAGAGGGCATCAACGCTGCTATGAAGGCTGCTGCTTCTGATTCCTTCGGTTACACCGAGGAAGAACTCGTTTCTTCTGACATCATCGGTATCAGATACGGTTCTTTATTCGATGCAACTCAGACAATGGTTACTAAGATTGACGATGATACCTATCAGGTACAGGTTGTTTCTTGGTATGATAACGAGAACAGCTACACCAGTCAGATGGTTCGTACAATTAAGTACTTTGCTGAAATCTAATAACAATAATTGTTATATAAAAAACAGACATCGTAAGATGTCTGTTTTTTTGTTTAGGTTAATTTATTTGCTAATTCATAGAATTTATAATAAATTCCTTTTTTATTCATTAAGGCTTCGTGGTTGCCTTCTTCAACAATTCCATCTTCGGTTAAAACTAAAATGCGGTCAGCATTACGAATTGTTGAAAGTCTGTGGGCAATTGTAAGGGTAGTTCTGCCCTCGCTCAAGCGTTCTAAAGATTTAGCAACGATTAACTCGCTTTCGTTATCAAGAGCGCTTGTAGCCTCATCTAAAATGATAATAGGGGGATTTTTTAGGAAAACACGGGCAATGCTTATTCTTTGCTTTTGTCCGCCCGAAAGTTTAACACCCCGTTCTCCGACATAGGTGTGATAACCGTCTTTAAGTTCACGGATAAACTCATCGGCACCCGCTTTTTTGGCGGCTTCTATAATTTCTTCCTCGGTGGCGTCAGGTCTGCCATAGGCAATATTTTCGTATACAGTTCCCGAGAATAGATAAACATCTTGTTGAACAATACCGATATTATTTCTTAAAGATTTTAGCGTATAGGCTTTAATATTTTCACCGTCAAGGGTAATTTCACCATTAGTAATTTCATAAAAACGGGGGATAAGGTTGCAAAGTGTTGTTTTGCCACCACCCGACGGACCGACTAAAGCCACTTTTTCACCGCTTTTAATATTGAGATTTAAATTTGTGAAAACTGTGTTAATTTCACCTGAATATTTAAAATCAACATTTTTAAATTCAATGTTCCCTTTAGGATTTTCGAGTGGTTTCGCATTAGGCTCGTCAAATATTTCAACATCAGAGTCCATAATCTGCAAAAATCTTTCAATACCTGTAAGACCACGATTGAATTGTTCAGAAAATTCAATAATACGCCTAACGGTTGTTATAAAGGTTGTAACATAAAGAAGATATGCTACAAGGTCACCGGCGTTGATTTTGCCATCAATTAAGAATAAACTTCCCGCAATGACAACAACGGCATATATAAGACCGTCAAACAGTCTTGTGGATGTTGAGAAAGCACCCATATAAAGATATGAAAGCTTTTTGAGGTCGAAAAATTTTCTGTTATCTTTTTCAAATTTTGCTTCCTCAAGTTCTTCATTTGCAAAGGCTTTAACAACACCTTGACCTAAGAGAGAGTCTTCGATTCGTGCATTTAATTCACCTGTAAGCACTCGGTTTTTGCGGAAAGTTTCTTTCATCTTGCGACTCAAAAGTCCGCAAACTATAAGCATTAAGGGAATTATTGCAAAGATAATAAGTGTTAGCGGAACATTAATGTTTATCAGAATTAAAAATGATGCAATTCCTTTGATAGCCGCAATAAAAAACTCTTCGGGACAATGGTGTGAAAATTCGGTAACATCAAAAAGGTCATTTGTAATTCGACCCATTATCTGACCAACCTTTGTGTTGTCAAAGTAGGTGTAGGAAAGTTTCTGCAAGTGACTGTAAGCGTCACGCCGCATTTGTGTTTCTATTTTCACACCCATAACATGACCTGCATACGCCATATAGTAATAAGCGGCAGAGTCAATAAGACGAAGCGCAATATAAAGTCCACCAATTTTTAATACATAGGCGACTGTAAGAGCTGCAAATCCATCAATACCCGCATTAGTGATTTCTCTCATAATGAGTGGTAATACAATTTCGCAAACTGTTGTAAGTGCCGCACAAATAAGGTCTATTACAACTGTTACAATGTTGTTCTTATAATAAGGCAAAAACCTTTTTATAAGTATGTTTGTTTTATATTGTCTATCATTTTTCATATAAAAACCTCAAAGGCACCGTTTCGGTGCCTTTTAAAATAAAACTATTTTGCTTCTGCTTCGCAGTAAAGACATCTGTAAACACGCTTTTCAGGGTCTGAAAGGGTGAAAATCTGTTCGAGTTCTTGCTCGGTTGTTGTGATACAGCGTGGGTTTTTACACTTGATTACATTAACAAGTCTTTGAGGCAATTCAATAGACTTTTTCTCCACAATTTTGCCGTCTTTGATAATATTAACGGTTATATCAGGGTCAACATAACCTAAAATATCTGTATTAACCTCAAACTCGGTATCGATTTTAATAATGTCTTTAATTCCTGTCTTGCGGCTTGGAACATTTTTAATAAGTGCAACCGAAGCATCGAGAGAGTCTAAATTCAAAAGCTCATAAATCATCATGCCTTTTTTAGCAGTGATGTGGTCAATTACAATTCCGTTTTTAATTGAATCAATATTCATTTTATTTAACCTCCAAAAGCTTAAGAATTAATGCCATACGCATATACTTGCCGTTGAGAACTTGGTCAAAATAACATGCTCTTGGGTCTTTGTCGATTGCAACGCTGATTTCGTTAACACGGGGTAGCGGATGCAAAATTATAAGGTCAGATTTTGCATTGTCAAGCTTTTCGGGTGTTAGAATATAAGTGTCTCTGAGTCTTAAATATTCCTCTTCGTTAAAGAAACGCTCTTGCTGAACACGAGTCATATATAAAATATCAAGTTCGGGCATAGCCTCTTGTAAATCAGCAGTTTCGGTAAATCCGATTCCTTTAGCTGTTAAAATGTCCTTAATATATTGAGGTAAAACAAGCTCTTTAGGAGAAATTAAAACGAAGTTCACATTTTCATAACGGCTGAGTGCCGCAATAAGTGAGTGAACGGTTCTGCCAAACTTAAGGTCACCGCAAAAACCGACAGTCAGGTTATTAAAGCGACCTTTTTTGCGGCGAATTGTAAGTAAATCTGCCAAAGTTTGTGTGGGGTGGTTATGACCACCGTCACCTGCATTTATAACAGGAATACTTGCGTTCATAGAAGCTACAAGGGGAGCGCCCTCTTTTGGGTGGCGCATAGCAATTATGTCTGCATAACAGCTGACAACCTTTGCGGTGTCAGCAACGCTTTCGCCCTTGGAAGCAGATGAGCTTTTAGCCTCGCTAAAGCCTAATACGTGACCGCCAAGCTCGTACATAGCAGCCTCAAAGCTAAGTCTTGTACGGGTTGAAGGCTCAAAGAAAAGAGTAGCAAGTTTCTTGCCCTCGCACTTGTGAGCATATTTTTGCGGATTTTCAATAATATCGTCCGCAGTGTTGAGGAGTTCGTCAAGCTCTTCGGTTGATAATTCTAAAATGTCAATTAGACTTCTCATTATTTAAAAATCCTTTCAGTTATTTATGCTTTAGCGCCGTTAACCTCTAAATATTTCTTAATACGGTCAACATTTTCTTTGTTTTCGGGGTTTTCCTCTAAGTATTCGATAATGTCATAAACATCAACAACCGAGTAAACGGGGAAACCGTATTCCTCTCCAACCTCAGCCATAGCGCTCTTGTCAGTTTTGCCTTTTTCTTTGCGGTCAACCATAACAAATGTTGCGGCAACCTTTGTGCCCTTTAAAGAGGAGAGAATAGACATACTCTCTCTGATAGCAGTACCTGCTGTGATAACATCCTCAACAATAACAATTTCTTCCCCTTCTTGAGGTTTGTAGCCAACAAATACACCGCCTTCACCGTGGTCCTTTTCTTCCTTGCGGTTAAAGAAGAAGGGAACATCTAAGCCGTTTTTTGCAAGTGCTACTGCAACCGATACTGCAATCGGGATACCTTTATAAGCGGGTCCGTAAAGAACAGTCTTTTTATTTCCAACCTTTTCAAAGTAAGCTTTAGCGTAAAATTCGCCGAGCTTACAAATTTGTTCACCGGTTTTAATATCACCAGCATTAATGAAATAGGGGATTTTTCTGCCTGATTTAGCGGTGAAATCACCAAATTTCAAAACGCCTGCAGATTCCAAAAACTGTATGAATTCTCTTTTGTAGCTTTCCATTTTAACTCTCCTTAATCGCAAAATTCTGCAACACAACGCTCGTATGCCGCAACAGGGTCAGCGGCGGCTGTAATCGGACGGCCAACAACTATGTAATCACTGCCGATTTTTTTAGCTTCGGCAGGGGTCATAACACGCTTTTGGTCGCCAATGTCGCCATCAGCGAAACGAACACCGGGGGTTACGGTTAAGAAATCTTTACCGCAAGTGTTGTGCACCTTCTCAGCCTCTAAGGGAGAGCAAACAACACCGTCAAGACCGGCTTTTGCAGCATTTGAAGCGTAATGCATAACAACTTTATCAATGGGTTCCTTAATTAAAAGGTCGTTTTCCATTCTTTCTTGGTCGGTGGAAGTAAGCTGAGTAACCGCAATAAGCAAGGGTCTTGTACCGTCGGGACGGGTAAGACCTTCAAGAGCACCCTCCATCATTGTAATGGTGCCTGCGGCGTGTAAGTTTGTCATATCAACATCAAGACGAGACAAAACCGCCATCGATTTTTTAACTGTGTTTGGAATATCGTGAAGCTTTAAGTCAAGAAATATCTTATGACCTCTGGCTTTAATTTCTCTTACGATTTCGGGTCCTTCAGCATAGAAAAGCTCCATACCGATTTTAACGAAAGGTTTTCTGTCTGTGAATAAATCAAGGAAAGAAAATACCTGCTCTTTGCTCGCAAAATCACAAGCAACAATAACGTCCTTACCCATTGTGTGCGCCTCCTATAATTTCTGATAAACTATTAATTTTATATTTTTCCATAACCTTTGGCAAATTCTCGATGATGGTTTTACAAGCAAATGGGTCCACCAAGTTGGCGGCTCCAACCTCAACAGCAGTAGCGCCTGCAAGCATCATTTCGATTACATCCTCAGCAGTGGAAACGCCGCCCATTCCGATTATCGGAATATTTACAGCGTTATAAACCTGATAAATCATTCTAAGCGCAACAGGGAAAACAGCAGGTCCCGAAAGACCGCCAAATGTGTTGGCAAGAATTGGTTTGCGGGTTTTGGGATTGATTCTCATACCAAGCAAGGTGTTAATCAAACTAACACCATCAGCGCCCTCTGCCTCGCAAGTTTTTGCAATTTCGGTAATATCGGTAACATTAGGCGAAAGTTTAATGATTACGGGTTTATTCGTAACCTTTTTAACAGCTTTAGTAACCGCCGCAACATTTTTGGGGTCGGTACCAAATGCCAAACCGCCACCGTGAACATTAGGACAGGAAACATTGATTTCAAACCAACCGATTTGTTCCTCAGCGTCTAATTTTTCGCAAGTATAAGCGTAATCTTCAACCGAAAATCCGCTGACGTTTGCCATTACAGGCTTTTTAAAGCAAGATTTAAGTCTTGGTAACTCTTCGCTGATTACCTTGTCAACACCTGGGTTTTGAAGACCGACAGAATTAAGCATTCCTGCGGGTGTTTCAGCAATTCGAGGTGTGGGGTTTCCAAAACGGGGGTCCTTGGTGGTGCCTTTAAAGGAAAAGGTACCAAGCATATTAATGTCATAATTATATGCGAATTCATAACCGAAACCGAATGTGCCACTTGCAGGGATAATCGGGTTATCAATTTGAATGCCGCAAAGGTCAACTTTTGTGTTTACCATACGATTTCCTCCCTTTCAAGCACAGGTCCGTCTTTACAAATTCTCTTGTTGCCGTATTTTGTTTTGCAACTGCAACCCATACAAGCACCAAAACCGCAACCCATACGCTCTTCAAAGCTGTATTGACCGCTTGTTTTTGCAATGCTTTCAATGGCTTTAAACATAGGCATTGGACCGCAAGTGTAAAAATAATCGTAATCAAGATTTTTCATAACATCGGTCACGAAACCTTTTGTACCGTAGCTTCCGTCAACAGTTGTTACATAAACATCAATTCCTAAAAGTTTAAAAACTTCTTCATAGAACATTTCAGATGCAGCATTAAAGCCTAAAATAACGGTTGGTTTCTTTCCAAACTTAATAAGTTCCTTGCAAAGTCCGTAAAGTGGAGGAATACCAACGCCGCCACCGATAACCAAAGGATTTTTGCAGTCGTTTTCGGCATTAAAGCCATTGCCTAAACCGACTAATAGGTCAAGTTTATCTCCTGCGGTCATTTGACTCATTTTTTCGGTGCCGACACCCACAACCTTGTAGATAATGGTTATGGTTTCCTTGTCATAATCGCACACCGAAATAGGACGGCGAAGATAAAGACCGTCAATTTTAACATTTACAAACTGACCTGGGGATAAAAGGGCGGAAGTGTCGCCCTTTAATACCATTCTGAAAACATTTGGCGCCAGTTCGAAATTGAAAAGAATTTCGTAAATTCCTTGTTTCATCATAAGTTAGTTCACCTTAAGAATCTATTGTAGAAATTGTGATAGTATTTTCATCTAAAACATCTAAAAGAACTCTTACAGTGTCAAGAGATGTGAAGATGGTAACATTGTTTTCGGTAGAAAGTCTGCGGATTTCATAACCGTCGGTCAAGTCGCCTGTAGAGTTAATGTCCTTTGTATTGATAACATAAGCAATATGACCTTGGCGGATAGCTTCAGGAATTTCATCACTGCCTTCACCGATTTTACCAAGAACATGGGTACGGATGCCATTTGCTTTCAAGAATTCAGCAGTACCCTTGGTGGCTTGAATATTAAATCCAAGGTTGTAGAAACGGCGGATTAATGGGAGTGCTTCTTCCTTGTCGGCATCAGCGATTGTTGCAAATACAGTGCCGTAGTTTTGAAGCTTCATACCACTTGCCTGTAAGGCTTTGTATAAAGCACGATTAAGTTTATCGTCATAACCGATAGCTTCACCTGTAGACTTCATTTCGGGAGAGAGGTATGCGTCAAGTCCGTGAATTTTGTTAAAGGAGAATACAGGAACCTTTACATAGTAACGCTTTTTCTCCTCGGCATATATATCGAAAATTCCTTGTTCTTTCAAGGACTTGCCGAGGATAACCTCGGTTGCAATGTCTGCCAAACTGTAGCCTGTAGCTTTTGAAAGGAAGGGGACAGTACGGGAAGAACGGGGGTTAACCTCGATAATAAATACATTGTCGTCTTTGTCAACAATGAACTGAATATTGTAAAGACCGATAATTCCAATGCCGAGACCTAATTTC
>JAZSDI010000072.1:0-2759 GCA_045531045.1 Acutalibacteraceae bacterium
AACTTATACAACACACACCTCTGTAAAAAACTGAGGTGTGTGTATGTTTAATCATATCACCAAAGTTCTTTAATAGATAATATTTTATCTAAAAGACGTCGTACGGTCTTTTTATTTCCGGTTCTATTTTCCATTACTGAAGTATTTAAAAAATCAAACATAGTTTTCTCCTACAATAGATTGAGGAAATAAAAAAAATCGGAAGCATGTAGCCTCCGATTTTATTGTTGTTTAGTACTCGTGAAGAGTAAAGTAGTACTCATAAAGTTCCGGCTTAGTTTCTTTGAGTATCTGAAGTGCATCATAGCACATCGTGTGGAAAGAAATGTAAGAGCGGATAACTTCTGCATTATGAGTTTTTACGAGCTTGACTTCTGCTTGCCAACACATACCGTGTTCAGGGGTGAAACGAGAGATGAAATCCTTAGCAAGAGATGGCTGCTTACGCATCAAGAGAGCGATTTGGGCATCATCGGACAGCCAGAATTTTTGTACGTATGCACGAACAGCTTTTGTTGAAGCAAAGCTAACGAAATCTGTATCGTCGCTTAAGCGGTTTTCTGTAAGGCATACGTCATACTCTTTTGGGGCAAGAGCTTTGAAAAGAGCAATCTCTTCTGCTTCCTCAAAATGATAACCTCCTTTGCCATAAAGGCTGGAGGCATGTATCTTGAGCCATTCCGCATCAAAGTTGTGTTTGAACAGAAACTTTTGAGCGGCCGGAAGCAGCGGAGTGTTGCGCAAAAGCACTTCTGTCATATAGCGGTTAAAACTTTCAAGAACTTCTACCTGAAGATGTTCCGGGAGATAGCAGTCAGCGAGATTTTCTTTCATCAATCTCTGCCAGTCTGTAGTTTTAGCGCATACACTGTTGTACTTTTTGTTGAAGCGCAGCATAATTGCCGTGAAAGCATGTCCGTTCTTTGTTCTTACTACTTCTGTTTTTACTCTTTCCGAAATGTAGCGACCTTTGGTTACATAGCTGTGAAACAGTGACTTGCTCTTGTGATTTAAGAGCTTGAGTACTTGGTCATCATTTTCGAAAGAATTGAGCATAATGTAGTTGCGAATGATGTCGCCACTGCCATTGTCAAGAAGGTAGTCATCATCCCAAAAACGGCGCATCATCATAAAGTCTTGAGCGACATCGACGAGATTGTTGTCGATTACGTATTTCTGTGTATTCTGATGCAAACCGTAGTAATTGATGTAGGTTTGGCAAAGCTCTCGAGAAGCTTTTTTGACGAACATAATTTCGGCATCTACAGAAAACTTGAAACGATTGATGTAGCTTTTTACGGCAACAGCAGAGAAGTGCTCAAGCAGAACTTTTTCTTCATGATAGTCAAGCGGTTTTTCGTGAGAAACGTCATTGAAGTACGCTTCTAACTCATCGGCACTATCGCGTTCGATGAGAGAAATAATTTTTTCTTTTTCTTCCATAAAAATTATATAATTATTAAGTTTTACAATTATACTATTACTGATAGTAAATATAAGACTTAAAAATAAAGAGTCAACCTGAAAGATATGTTTTATTTTGTAAGGGTATGATTATATTTTAAAATATTAAAAAAAGGAGCTGGTGCTATGCTTAAAAAGTCTGTTTGTTTGTTGGGTATTTTAATGCTTGTGAGCGGTTGTACAAGAGAGGTTTATTTGGAACCCGTGCCATGTGTAGAAGACTGTGAATGTCCTTGTTATAGCGATAATCCGTTGGAGTGTTGCAAAGATCTGAAATTAGAAACAGAAGTTCAACGTTATCAGATTTATGATGTACCAACCGAAAAAATTGAGTACAAAGTTGATGACTGCGGTAAAACTAAAAAATGTCGCACTGTTTGTAAAGAAGTAAAAGTTACAAAGTAATATTTTGTGATTATTTTAATTTATATTATTGATTTTTAGAGAAGAATTTTATATGGTGTGACTGTAGATAAAATTTTTATGTCACAGTTAATAATATGTGTAACCAATAAAATCAATTGCGTATGATTTCAGTTATTATTTATTCCGCTATGGTTATCGGCGGCCTTGCTCACAGAATTGCATCAGGCGACGGTTTTGATAATTCGGGGGAGTTTGATTATTGGACTGATGATTGGTCTCATTAATTGAACTCTTAGATTCTTCTTATGAGGGTGCTCCATAGCTTTTTGCTGATATAGTCCAGGTTTATTTCTTTTGTTAAGGAATAAACCTTTTTTATGTGCATTTTCAATGGGTAACAAAAAAAATCACAAAATATAAAAAAAACTCTTGCAATTATTTTTTTTAAGGTTATGCTCTGTTTCGTTAAGTCATTCGGGACTTAGCTCAGCCTGGTAGAGCGCTTGCTTTGGGAGCAAGATGTCGGAGGTTCGAATCCTCTAGTCCCGACCATAAAAAAGTCCTACCCTTGTGGTAGGATTTTTTTATGGTATGAGGTTTGAAGCTCTGGAGAAGGAGGTTCGACTACAAGCGAAAGGCAGACGGAGTATGGCGGTCAGCTGAAAGCTGATGAGCGCCAGTGCGACGAAGTCAATCCTCTGAGTGGCGACCAAATAGAAAACCGTCCGAAAGGGCGGTTTTTTGTTTGAAAGGCGGGCTTAGGATTTGAGCCTCCGACAAGGAGGTTCGACTACCAGCGAAAGCCAGACGGAGTATGGCGGTCAGCATTTGCTGATGAGCGCCAGTGCGACGAAGTCAATCCTCTAGTCCCGACCATTTACATAACATAGTATACGTATGCCTACTATGTTATTTTTTTTATCTAATGT
>JAZSDI010000091.1:0-7943 GCA_045531045.1 Acutalibacteraceae bacterium
TATCTATTAATTTTTCGGTGTTATATTCTGTAATAACGGTTTTTGGGAAAGCAAACATTTCCAAACTGTCCGAAACGGCAATTCCTGTTCTTGCTTTTCCAAGGTCAACAGACATAATAATCATTTAATCGGCACCCTTGCATTTTTGTTAATAAGTTCATCAGTCAGATGAGACAAATCGTTTAAGTATACTATTTTTGGCGTGGTTTCGTCTTCAAATTCTAAAAGAGAAACCGAAGTGTTAAAACCATAATCGAGTTGGCGGAATTTTTTAATATCGTTATATAAAATTCGGCAAAAAAGCGAGCGAATAACAAATCCGTGACTCACTATGGCAATAGTTTTGTCTTTATTTTCTTTGACGATTTTAGTAACGGTATTCCAAATTCTTTCATAAGCATCGGGCATGGTTTCACCATTTTCGGGAGCAAATTCCCATGTCTTTGATTCCCACATCTCAGCAAACTCGGGATAAGAATTTTTAAGTTCTGGGAAGGTTTTGCCTTCGTAAACACCACCATTAATTTCAACCAATCCATCGTTGGTAAAAAGGGGAGTGTTTTGACTTTCGGAAATTGCCAACGCAGTTTTGTGGGCTCTTATAAGTGGGCTTGAGTAAACTGCATCAAGGGGTATATTTTTAAACTTGTCACCCAAAGCAAGTAACTGTTTGGCACCCATTTCGTTAATATCGTTATTGGTATGTCCTTGAAAAATTTGCAAAGCATTTCCGTCAGTTTCGCAATGCCTTACAATGTAAACCTTCGTCACATAAATCACCAAAATAAAGTATATCATAAACCTCAATAAAAAACAAGTAAACTATTGTAAAATAAGATATATTTTGATATAATAATGAAAAAATCTAAAAAGGAAGTTTTAAAATGGTCAAGAAGTATTTAAACAGGGTTTTTATTGATGGACTTTCGGGTATGGCGCTTGGTCTTTTTTCCACCCTCATTATCGGCACAATAATCTGTCAAATTGCATCTCTTTTAGGTAATAACGCTTTTGCAGAATATTTAACCGCAATGGGTAATGTGGCAAAAACTCTCACAGGTGCGGGAATTGGTGTTGGTGTTGCTTGTAAACTTAAATCTTCACCACTCACCACAGTTTGCGCTGGTGTTTGCGGTATGATAGGTGCTTTCCCAAGTGTGTTGAACGAAGCGTTTGTTGTAGGTAAACCAGGAGAACCTCTCGGCGCATTTATTGCGGCTTATGTTGCTATTGAAATTGGCTCATTGGTTGCAGGAAAAACAAAGATGGATATAATTGTAACCCCTCTTTGCTGTATTTTAACGGGTGCTGCTGCAGGTTTCTTTGTTGGACCTTACATAACAACCGCTATGGTATGGCTCGGAAATCTTGTTAACATCAATGTTGAAAAATATCCCTTCTTCGGCGGAATTGCAATTTCTGTTTTGATGGGTGTAATTTTAACACTTCCTATTTCCTCTGCCGCTATCGGTGTTTCAATGGGAATTAACGGTCTTGCCGCCGGTGCTGCGACTATCGGTTGTTGCTGTAATATGGTTGGTTTTGCCGTTATGAGTTATAGAGAAAACAAATTTGGCGGTCTTGTGGCTCAGGGTCTTGGCACCTCAATGCTTCAGGTACCAAACCTTGTTAAAAAGCCGATTTTGTGGGTACCTCCCGTACTTTCAAGTGCGATTTTGGCTCCTGTTGCATCTTGCCTTTTGAAGATGGTAAGCAACCCTGTAGGTTCAGGTATGGGTTCTGCAGGTTTGGTGGGTCAGTTTATGGCCTATGACAGTATGGTTGCAGGTGGTTTATCTCCTGTAATGGCATTGCTTGAAATAATTGCAATGCACTTTATTTTACCTGCCGCTTTAACCCTTGCCATTGCCGAGGGCATGAGAAAAATGGGTCTTATTAAGTTTGGAGATTTAAAATTAAATGCGTAAAAAAGAAAGAGTATTGGCGTCGGTAGAAACTTTAGAAAAACTTTATCCCGACGCTATTTGCTCACTTGATTATAAGGATGCTTTTCAGCTTCTTATTGCAACACGCCTTTCGGCACAGTGTACCGATAAGCGTGTTAATATGGTAACACCCGACCTTTTCAAAGAGTTTCCGACTGCCGAAAAAATGGCCGATGCGGATATTAAAAGGGTAGAGGAACTTATCAAAACCTGCGGTCTTTATAAAACAAAGGCTAAAGACTTGGTGGAAATCGGCAAGTCTATAACCGAAAATTACGGCGGTATAGTGCCCGACAGTATTGAAGAACTGACAAAACTTTCAGGTGTTGGCAGAAAAACTGCCAACCTTGTCTGCGGTGATATATACGGCAAACCCGCCGTTGTTACCGATACTCATTTTATTAGAATTTGCAACCGTTTAGGATTTGTTGACACCACAAACCCGTTACAGGTTGAAAGGGAAATGAGAAAGCTTTTGCCGCCCGAAAAATCAAATGATTTTTGCCACAGAACAGTTTTGTTTGGCAGAGATATTTGCACAGCAAGGACACCTAAATGCGAAAAATGTTCTTTAAATCAAATTTGCCCCAAAAAGGGACTGAAATAAAACACAATCAAGGAGTTTTGAATATGAAAAAAGATATTACTCTTGTAGTTATGGCGGCAGGTATGGGCAGCCGTTTTGGCGGACTAAAACAAATCGAGCCTGTTGGACCTAACGGAGAAGTTTTGTTGGATTTCTCGGTTTATGATGCTGTAAAAGCAGGGTTCACAAAGGTTGTTTTTGTTATAAAACACGCAATAGAAAAAGATTTCAAGGAAATGGTTGGCAAGAGAATAGCCAATCGTGTAAAGGTTGAATACGCTTTTCAGGAGATAGATAAACTCCCCGAAGGTTATACCTGCCCTGCAGACCGTGAAAAACCTTGGGGCACAGCTCACGCAATTCTTTGCTGTAAAGAATTGGTAAACGAGCCTTTTGCGGTTATTAATGCAGATGATTACTACGGTCCCTCGGCATTTAAAAAAATGGCGGATTTCTTAAATTCTGACACATCCGATTATGCAATGGTTGGCTTCCGTTTGGTGAACACTTTAACCGAAAACGGTCATGTTTCAAGAGGTGTTTGCCAAATTGAAAACGGAAAGCTTAAAACTGTTACCGAAAGAACAAAGATTATGGATTGCAAATATACCGAGGATGACGGTCAAACCTGGACCGCTTTGCCTGAGGATACAGTAGTTTCCATGAACCTTTGGGGTTTCAGAACCGATGTTTTCGACTATATTGAAGCAGGTTTTAAAAAGTTCTTAGACGAAAAAATCAGTGTTCCAAAGTCTGAATACTATCTGCCAACGGTGGTTTCTGAAAGAATTGAGAAAGGCGAAAAGGACGTTCAAGTGCTTGTTGCCGAGGACAAATGGTACGGTGTTACATATAAGGAAGACAAACAGGTTGTGGTTGATGCTATAACCCAAAAAGTAAATGACGGACTTTACGAGGGTCTGTAAAAACGAAAAAAGGTCGCAAAATTGCGACCTTTTTTGTTTTTATAATTTTCATAGATTAATTTTAAAATAAATGATTTATGTGGTGCTGAAGGATTACCAAATAAACGGAATTAATCGATATTTAACTTTTTGTTTGTATTCTTTATAGCCATTAAGCTCGTTTTCGAGTAATTTCTCTTCGTTTTCAATGCGTTTTGCAATTATAAAAGGGTAGGCAAGAAAAACCAAAAAGGAATAAACAGAGCTCAGTACCAAAGGCATTGATAAGAATAAAATCAAGGTAGCGCTATACATAGGGTGTCTCACAACGGAGTATAGCCCAGTGTCTATAACTTTTTGATTTTCTTCTACCTTAATTGTACGGCTGAGATATGTATTTTCCCTTAAAACTTCAGCATACAGAATATATGCTATAAGGAATAAAACCGAGGCTGCAATAACAACACTTTTTGGCAGGGAATACCAACCAAAGCGAAAATTCAAACCTGCAACAACAAAACCTATCAAAAACATAAGTCCGCTGAGCTTTACTACGAAATTTTGTTCTTTCTCTTTTTCTTTTGCATCAAGGCGTTTTTTTAATAATTCGGGATTTTTAAACATCATTACAATCCCTGCAATAAACATAGGAATAAACAAAATGCAGAGAAAGAGCCAACCGTTTGGAAAATTTAAAGTTCCTGCGGGCAGAAATATCAATAAGGCAACCAAGAAAAAGCCTAACAAAAACTTTAATATTGCTTGTATGAATAATTTTGCTGTCATAACAAATCTCCATTAAGTGATATTAAAAGTAAAAATCCCTCAGACCTAAAAGTCTGAGGGATTTTGGTGACCCGGACGGGATTCGAACCCGTGTTACCGCCGTGAAAGGGCGGTGTCTTAGGCCTCTTGACCACCGGGCCAAAGCGCTTGAGGTTTGCCACCCAAATTAAACTTAAGGTCAAGTTGATGGTTTTAGCCAAAAACAAGACTTAAGACAAGTTGGGCGCCGAGCCTCTCGGCTGGTGGCTGTAACTGGATTCGAACCGGTGACACTGCGGGTATGAACCGCATGCTCTAGCCAACTGAGCTATACAGCCAAATTTAAAGCGACTTGTATATTATAACGAACAAGTCGCCTTTTGTCAATACTAAAATTTTATTTTTTTTCGTCCATCAAACTAAAGTATTTTTCGAGATAAATTTTGTGCGCAACGGTAATAATAATATTGCGGAGCATACGCTTTTCGCTGTCAAGCTCAAGGCCTCTTTCCTCAGATAAGCTTGTTTCACCGAAAACATAGGAAATAAGGGTTTCTAATTCCTCAGCAAAATAGGTATAGGCACTGACACTTTTATAAGTTTTCTTTTGTATATCAATGCACAATTTTATATCATCCATAGAAATAACATTCTTAACTACTGCGATAAATATAAGATACGCAATTTGCTCACGGTCATACTGTTTTTTCACAGGATTGCTGACAAGACCCTTTTTAACATAGTTAGAAATCATAGAACCGGTTATTGCATTCGGAAAAAGGGGAGAGAGCGCATCGGTTATATATTTAGAGGTTTGCTCAAGATACAAACCAACATTGGGAATTTCATTGTATTTAGGCAAATGAAAATCTCTTATAGAATCAAGCAATTCATTGTTTTGAGAATAAACCATTTTGTTATCACCTCTCACAGTATTTTACAACACACCATCTAATTTGTCAAGACAAAACCCGACACAAGTTTTTAAAAAACTCTTGACAAGGTATGAGAAATGTTTTATAATTTGTTAGGTAGCTATTTTTCAATAACCGCTGACAAAGTTTTTTAAAAGAGGGTATCGTTTTGAAAATAACAGTTGTATCTGATTCGTCATCAAATATATTTCAATTTGAAAACTTAAATTATAAGTTTGTGTCTTTGAAAATCATTTCCGAAACAAAGGAATATATTGACGCTCCCGGGTTGGATGTTGGCGATATGATAAATACAATGTATTCAAGCCGTGAAAGATTTTCCACCTCTTGCCCCAATGCTTTTGAGTGGGCTGAGGCTTTTGAGGAGGAAGAAAATATCTTTGCTTTGACCATCACAAAGCATCTTTCGGGCAGTTATTCTGCGGCGCAAAATGCGGCAGAGGACTATAAACTTCAAAATCCTAACGGCAATATATATGTTATTGACAGTTTGTCTACAGGACCCGAAATGCAATTAATAATTGAAAAACTTGCCCAGCTGGCAGAGAGCGGTCTTTCCTTTGATGAAATTAAGGAAAAAATTGAAGAATACAAGAAAACCACAAATTTAATTTTTGCACTAAGAAACCTTAATAACCTTGCTAAAAACGGCAGAGTTAATCCTGCTGTTGCAAAAATTGCAGGGGTTTTGGGTATCAGAATTACAGGAATGGCTGATGATGGACATCTTAAAACAACGCACAAGTGCAAGGGTAAGGAAAAAACCCTTGAAACACTCAAAAAAGATATGTTTGAGATGGGTTATAAGGGCGGTAAGGTGCGTATAGCACATTGCCAAAATGAAGAGTCGGCAAATATTATTAAAAATAAGATTAGAGAAAAATATCCCGAATGCGATATCCAAATTATTCCTTGCGGCGGTCTTTGCAGTTTTTATGCTGAGCTTGGCGGTGTTTTAGTGGGTTTTGAGTCTTAAAAAACACTTTACAAAGGTTAAATTTAATATTATAATTAAACAGCAGTATTTTTACTGCTGTTTTAAATTTGGAGGTATTTATGATTTTCAAAAAAGCTACCTATGATTTTTTGGTTGTAGGCCTTGGAAATGTGGGACTTCAATATGAAAACACAAGGCATAATGTGGGATTTATGTCTGCCGACCTTTTGATGGAGAAAAACGGCGGAAACTATAACAAACATAAAATGGAAGCCTTATATGGCGAATGCCAGATAGGCAAAAATCGTGTATTAGTTGCAAAACCCCAGAATTTTATGAATAATTCGGGCACTGCTGTTTCGCAGATTTCTAAGTTTTTTAAAATTCCAAATGATAAAATAATAATAATTTCCGATGATATTTCTTTAGATGTGGGAAAGATTAGACTAAGACGAAAAGGAAGTCACGGCGGCCATAACGGACTTAGAGATATCTTTGCTCTTATGGGAACAGATGATATTATGAGGGTTAAAATCGGTGTGGGTCAAAAACCGTACCCCGATTATGATTTAGCTTCTTGGGTCCTTGGCAAATTCCCGAACGAAGACAAAGAACAACTTGAAATTGCTCTCAAAAATTCGGTTTTAGCCATTGAGGAGATTATAAAGCGGGGAATTGACTCGGCTATGAATAAATACAGCAAATGAGGATTTTATGGAGTTTTTAAACAAAATTTTATCTTCTGACCCCGATTTTGAATCGCTTTTGAAGGATGTGAGCGCTCGGCGTGTGCCTTTGGCTTGTACGGGACTTTCGGATATTCACAAGGCGATTGTTATAAAAAGTATTTTCGCCCAAACGAATACCAAATGCGCCGTAATCACAAGCGATGAAGCATCTGCCCTTAAATTCACGGGAGACTTAAGTTCTTTAGGACTTAAAGCCTTGAATTTTCCCTTGAGGGATTACTGCCTTCAAAACCTGACGGGTCACTCAAAAGAATACGAACACAAAAGAACTGACACCCTATCTGCTCTTGCAGATGGGGCATTTGACGTTGTGTGCTTTTCCGTAGATTCTGCTTTGCAATATACAGTTCCACCTGAAATTTTGGCGGCTTCACGTTTTACCTTGTCGCAAGGCGAGGAGATAGACACAAAGCTACTGACCGAAAAACTGCTTGATGCAGGGTATGTGAGAAGCGAACAGTGTGAGGGCAAGGGTCAATTTGCAGTAAGAGGCGGAATTTTCGATATTTTCCCAATAACTGCCGAAAACCCCGTTAGAATTGAGTTTTGGGGCGACGAAATAGATACCCTTTCTTTCTTTGATATTGAAACCCAAAGAAGAACTGAAAACACGGAAAAAATCGAAATTTCTCCCGCAAAGGAGATTTTAATTGCGCCGCAAAAACTCGCTTTAATACTTGAAGAATACAAGAAAACCGCTAAAAAATTAACCGAGTCTCAACTTAAAGTTTTAGATGAGGATATTTCGGGACTGCAAAACGGGATTTCTATATCTACCGACCGTTATTTACCTTTGATATACCCAAATGGTGAGACAATTTTTGATTATATTAAAGACTGTCAGATTTATTTGTGCGAGTCGGGGAATATTCTTGAGAGACTTAAATCAATGGAAATTCAACAGTCCGCAGATACCGAAAGCTTTTTGGAGGAGGGTATTTTATCTTCTGATACAGCGAAGCTTTATTTGACTCGAAACGAGTTTTTTGAAAAGAGCGAAAAGGCTGTTGTTTTAGAGAATTTCCCACGCACCCAATACGAGTTTAAAATTAAGGATATTATCAACTTTAATTTCAAGGGTTCAACCCCTTGGAGCGGTGATATTAATGTTCTTTTAGAG
>JAZSDI010000101.1:0-6116 GCA_045531045.1 Acutalibacteraceae bacterium
ACTGAAAACTGAGGAAAAAACCGAGGTTCAAGCCTTGCTTACTCCTGTTACGGTTACTTTGTCAAGCGGCGAGTATGATGCTGTTATAAACAACCTCTCAACTCTTGAGAAGAGCGGCTTTGAGGTTGAGGATTTTGGAAACTCCACCGTTATTGTAAGAGGTCTTCCCGTATTTTTGACAAACGAGGATATAGGCAATCTTTTGTCAGAAATTGCCGAAAGTTTGATTACTACGGGAAAGGTTTCTGTTGCTAAAGAGGATAGTGTTTTCCACACCGTTGCCTGTCGTGCGGCGGTTAAAGCGGGGAATAACATAAGCCGTTTTGAAATGCTTGATTTGGCTAAACGGGTGCTTTGGGATAAGGAAATAATGTATTGTCCCCACGGCAGACCCGTGGCCTTTGAAATTAAAAAGCGTGAACTTGAAAAACAGTTTGGTAGAATACAATGAGCAAAAAGGTAATTTTTATTGTAGGACCGACCGCTTCGGGTAAAACGGCACTTAGCATAGCCCTTGCAAAGAAATTTGGCGGCGAGATAATTTCTGCCGACTCAATGCAGATTTATAAAGGCATTCATATTGCTTCCGCTTGTCCCGACACAGAGGAAATGGAAGGGATACCCCACCATTTGCTCGAATTTTTGGAGACCGATATTCAGTTTTCGGTTGCCGATTATGTAAAACTTGCAAGAGAAAAAATCGAGGATATTTTAAGCCGAGGAAAACTACCCATTGTCGTTGGCGGTACAGGACTTTATATTTCGGCTCTGCTTGATAATACAAAGTTTACCGAAATAGATACCGACGAGGATTTGAGAAAAGAACTTGAAGCCGAGTTTGATTGCCTTGGCGGCGAAGAAATGTTAAAACGCCTGTCATCGTTTGACAAAGAGAGTGCTGAGAAACTTAATCCCTCGGATAAAAGGCGAATTGTCCGCTGTTTTGAGATATATAAACTTACAGGACAAACTAAAACAATGCAAAACGAATTATCCCACCTTGAAAAAACAGATTTTGAACCGATTTGCATTGGTATAACTTATCAAGACCGAGAAAAACTTTATGACAGAATAAACCGCCGTGTAGATTTAATGCTTGAAAACGGACTTTTGGAAGAGGCTAAACAAATTTATAACTCCAAAAACGAAAAGGGCGGTTTTCAGGCGATTGGACACAAGGAACTTTACGGATATTTGGGTGGCGACTGCTCTTTAGAGGAAGCGGTCGAAAATCTTAAAAGACAAACCAGGCGTTACGCTAAAAGACAGCTTACTTGGTTTAGAAGAGACACAAGAATTAATTGGATTTATCCTGATGTAACACCCGATGTTACAAGTGAGGCTTTAAATATTATAGAAAAAAATTCATAAAAAAGGAGAGGAAATAACTTGAACGGCACAAAGATTTTAAAAATTTCAATCGGCGTTATAGTTGCCATATTCATAATAAATCAACTTATTTCCTCTTTGTATATGCCGATTAAAACCGAAAATGCGGTGTTTTACACTGCAAATGACGGCTTTAAAATAACAGGTCACATTATTAGAAACGAAACCTATGTTACTTCAAATGACGACGGTGTTCTGCATTTTGTCACCGAGGATGGTTCAAGGGTTGCAAAAGACGGAGTTATAGCAAATATTTACGGCAGCGCAGACGCATCTATTACCGTTTCTCAAATTGATGTTTTAAAGGACCAGATTGCCGATATTGAGGATATTTTAAGCTACAACGATATTGAAGCAGCGGATTTGGGACTTATAAACTCAAAAATTTCTAACAGTTTGGGCGACTTTATTTTTGAAAACTCAGGCGGCAACTTCCAAAACGCTGATAGTCTTTCAAAAATATTGCTTTCTGCAAATAACCGAAAACAGGTAGCTCTCGGTGTTGCTACAGGACTTAGTGAAAGATTAGATTCTCTCAAAAAAGCTCTAAACGGACTTACAGATACATTACCTAAAACAAAAGGCAGTATTTTAGCTAAGGAATCGGGATATTTTGTTTCCAAAACCGACGGTTACGAAAAAGCATTTCCTATAGATGATTTGAGTAAAGTTACCGATGAGTTTTTATCCTCTGTAAAGCCTAAGGAGAAAGAAAATAATATTATTGGAAAAATCGTTTCGGACTATGAGTGGTATATTGCCGCTGTTTTGCCTATTAATGACTCTTTGAAATATAAAGAGGGTCAGGAACTGAAACTTGTAACAAGTATTAAATCTTCACCAACTCTTTTGGTTTCGGTAAAACAGATAAACATTTCGGAAGAAAATGAAAACGCTGTTATAATTTTCGCTTGTAATGATATGAACAGCGAACTTGCAACCATAAGAACGGCTGGTATGACGGTTGTAGATAAAGAATACAGCGGTCTGAGAGTTTCCAAAAAAGCCTTGCGTGTTGTCGATTCGCAAAAGGGTGTTTATGTTCAAACGGGTATGCAGATTCATTTTGTGCCGGTTGAGATTATTTACAGACAAGACGATTACATTCTTTGCGAAAAGAAAAACGAAAATGGCAATTTCTTAAAACTTTACGATAAAGTTGTTGTGAAAGGAAAAAACCTTTATGATGGAAAAATTATCGGCTAAAGAGTTTGATAAAAACTATGCCGAGGTATTAAACAAACTTGATACTGCTTTGCAAAAAATCGGCAAAGAGCGAAAAGATGTGATTCTTCTTGCCGCCACAAAAACAGTAGATTTTGAAACTATAAATTATGCTTTGTCAAAGGGCATTGATTATATAGGCGAAAACAAGGTGCAGGAGCTTCTTTCTAAAGAAGACAAAATTAATCCTTGCCACCGCCACTTTATAGGTCATCTTCAAACCAATAAGGTAAAAGACATTATAAATCGAGTCGAAATGATACACTCGGTTGATTCTTTGAAACTTGCAAAAGAAATTTCCAAACAGGCTGTAAAGAATTGCAAAACAATGGAAATTCTTTTGGAAATCAATATCGGCGGTGAAGACTCAAAATGGGGATTTGATGCCGAAAACATAATTGGTAATATTAAAGAAATTGCCACGCTGCCCAACATAAAAATTAAGGGTCTTATGGCAATTCCGCCTATTTGCGAGGAAAGTGAAGAAAACCGCAAATATTTCAATAAAATGAAAAAACTGTTTGTTGACATTAGAGACGAAAACATAGATAATGTAGATATGGATATTCTGTCTATGGGTATGTCTGATGATTTTGATATTGCTGTTGAAGAGGGCGCAAACCTGATACGTTTGGGAACGGCACTTTTCGGCAGAAGAATATACAACATTTAAAGGAGAATTAAAATGGGATTATTTGATAATTTAAAAGGTTATTTTAACGCTTTTGATGAAGAAGAAATAGAGGAAGAATTTTTTGAAGAGCAAGAGAAAAAAGAAGTTCGCCAAGAAGAACACAAAAAGGCAGATGTAATGCCTAAAATTATTGGTGGCAGAGCAAAAACAGTGGCTTTCACACCTTCTCAAATGCAGGTTGTACTTGTAAAGCCAGAAAGATATGAGGATGTCACCTCTATTGCTGACCATCTGAACGAAAAGAAGACTGTTGTTTTAAATCTCGAGTCGGCTGACAGAGACCTTTCCCGCCGTATCGTTGATTTCTTGAGCGGCGCTACATACGCTAACCACGGAAATATTAAAAAGATTTCAAGAGCAACCTTTTTAATTGTTCCAAACGGCGTTGATATGATGGGCGAATTAATGCTTGAGGATTTTGAAGAAGGCAGAATGTATTTCTAATGGAAACCGACCTTTTAAAGGATAGAATTTTTGATACAGTCGGTATTTGTAATAGAACCGACCGACCGAAATTTTTAGGTTTCTTGTCTTTAGAACAAACGGCATTTGCAGAAAATATAATTTCAAAATTAGATGCGAATTATAGGCTTTTCGGCGGATTTGAGGGCGCTCAAAGGGTTATGCTCGGTTGTTTTCCAAATTGGGAAAGCGAGTGGGAGTTTCCTATAACCGCTATAACATTTACTTTCAGAAAAACCGATGTTCTCACTCACCGTGATTTTTTGGGCTCACTTATGGCGTTGGGACTCAAACGAGAAGCGGTGGGGGATATACTTGTTGAAAAGGCGAGAGCAGTTGTCTTTTTGACCGACGAGACCGCCGATTATGTTTTAAGTCAAATCACAAAAATCGGCAGAACAGGCGTAGAACTCAAAAAAGGTTTTGCCGAGCCTTTGCCCGAGGCGGGTAAATTGTCCGAGTTTAGTTCTACCGTTTCGAGCGAGAGGCTTGACTGCGTAGTTTCGGCATTAATCGGTGCCTCACGCAAAACCGCTTGTGAGAAAATAGAAGAGTCTTTGGTGACACTCAATTCCGTGCCCGTTCAAAAACCTACTTTAAAGGTAAAGTCGGGTGATGTTGTAACAGTTCGTTCTAAAGGCAAATTCATAATTGAATCTTTGGAAGAAAAAACCAAAAAAGACAGACTTGTATTAAGATATAAAAAATATATTTAGGGGGAAGTGCTATGTTAAGTGTAGCCGAAATCAGAGATATTAAGTTTTCCAGAGCAATGGGCGGTTATAAGACCGACGATGTTGATGTTTTCTTGGATAAAATTGAGGCTGATTATGCCGCTTTTGACCGTATTATCAAAGAGTACGAGTTAAAGGTTGAAACACTTAATTCTGAAATTGAGGGCTTTAAAAATTCTCAAAGCAGTATTCAAAATGTGCTTGTAAGCGCTCAAGGCTTGGCTGACAGAATTGTTAAGGAAGCCAAAGAAAAGAGTGAGGAAATTATCAAACAGGCACAGGCTAATATCGAGGCTATAACTTCCCACGAAAAAGAACTTTCCTCTGCTTTTGAATTAAAGGCTCAGGAACAGAAAAATGCTTTAGAAAAAGAACTTAAAGCAATGATAGAAAGCGCAAAGAAGAAGGCTGACGATATTACTGCTGTGGCTGAAGAAAGGGTACAGCATCAGCAAATGCTCTTTGATAAATTAAAGTTTGAAATATCTGCTTTCAAGTCAAGTGTATCTGCAAAATATAAAGAGCATCTTGAAATGTTTTCTCAAATACCTGACAGTGTACCGGGTTCTCCCGAATATGTAGCTCAGGTATTGTCTGCTTCTTATGATAAAATTGAGACAGTGGTTAAAGCTAAAAAAGAAGATATTTCTTCTGTTTCTTCCAATGAAGAAGGCTTTGTTGTTGAAGCGGTGGAAAACGGGGAGGAAGAATAATTGCTGTCTTTTGTTTTGGCAGTTATAACCGCAGTTTTAACTCTGGGTCTTGACCAGTATACAAAATATTTTATTTCCTCAAATTTTGAACTGGGTGACGGGGCAGGATTTTTAAAAGGATTTATTGATATTCAGTATATACATAACACGGGCGGCGCATGGGGTTTGCTTAGCGGAAGCACCTTGATTTTACTTAGTTTAACCTGCTTGATAATGGTGTTTTTAATAATCTATTATGTGAAGTGGGGAAAGGGAAGTAAACTGCTTTTTTGGGCGGTCTGTCTTGTGATTTCAGGCGGAATAGGAAATTTGATTGACCGTGTTTTCAGAGACGGAAAGGTTATAGACTTTCTTCATTTTGAATTTTACCCGACCTTTCCTGTCTTCAATGTCGCCGATATTGCGGTTGTTACGGGAGCGGGACTTTTGATTTTGTATTTTGTTTTGGATACGATAAAGGACTCTAGAAAGGCTAAAACCTAAAATGAATAAAATAACCCTAAGCTTTTGTGAGGATTCTCCCAAAAGAATGGATACTTTTGTAAGTGTTAGCGCTGAGGTTTCAAGGTCAAGAGCTTGTGAACTTTTAGACGGTGGCTATGTTTTAGTAAACGGAGTCAAAGCCTCTAAAAAAACCAAACTCAAAATTGGAGACGAGGTTGAGATAACTCTGCCCGACCCTGTGGAATATGAGGCTTTACCTCAGGATATTCCGCTTGACATTGTGTATGAGGATGATAGTCTGTTGGTGGTTAACAAGCCTAAAGGCATGGTGGTGCATCCCGCTGCAGGAAACTATACCGACACACTTGTAAACGCCTTACTCTTTCACTGTAAGGACAGTCTTTCGGGTATAAACGGCGTGATGAGGCCTGGAATTGTTCACCGAATTGATAAAAA
>JAZSDI010000138.1:0-11876 GCA_045531045.1 Acutalibacteraceae bacterium
AATAGAAAGTAAATAATTTTTTGTGCAATATTTCAACGCATCTGTTGCAAAAACGGTCTTTATCCCCCGTCAGAACCGTTTTTTCACACTTGAACGCACAAAAAAGAAACAGACAACATCTTAAAAATGTTGCCTGCTGAACATTTATCTCATGTCAGATAAATCCGTGTAGTCTGTGCTATATCTCAAATCTTCAATTTGTTACGGAATTTTTTCCTTATTAAACTATTAAATCCATTGAAATAAAATGCTTATACTGCAAGAACTGCTTCGTATGTAATCTCTTTGCTGTGACCGTCAAGCCAACGGTAATTGCGTATAAATTTCACAGTTCGTATGGGACAAATTTTCTTGACCATCTGGCCGCCGACTGAACCTGCTTCCTTGGAAGTGAGGTCGCCGTTGTAACCCTGCTTAAGGTTAACGCCAACCTCGTTAGCAGCTTCCATCTTAAAACGGTTGAGTGCTTCTCTAGCCTCAGGTACTACGTTTTTGTTAGACATGATAATACTCGGTATAGTTCAAGATTTTGAAAATTATGAGAACTCTGCCTATGATTACGGTAGTGATTATGAATACTATCGTCCCGGTACAGTAGGTTACAATGCTGCCTATGTAAAGAGCGGTATGGCTTCGATGCACCGCAAGGGAGAAACAAAGGATGACGCTGACTTCCTTATTAACTATATGGATACTCTTGTAGTTGGTAAGAAGTATAAGATGACCTTCTTTGTTACAACCGATAAGGAAGGCACAAAGGTTGATTTATCTTTGGTTCACGAAGATTTCCCTGATGTATTCGATTCCGATTCAGGTGTAGAATCCATTAAAACACTTAAGAAAATGAAGGCTGGCGAATGGCAAGAGGTAGAGGTAACCTTCGTTGCAAAAACTAAGTGGTTGGCTATAAGAACTTCTGGCAATGCAAGTGTATTCTTTGAGGATATTATGGTACTTCCCACCGACTCGCTAATTCCCGGCGGCAGTTCAAATGTAATTAGTGGAGTTCTTCTCTACGTTGTAATTGGCCTTGCAGTATTAGTTATTGCAGGCGCCGGCGTTGGTACAGCAATTATAATCAAAAAACGAAAAAATAAAATTTAAGTTACACTAAAAGGAGGGCAGGGAATTAAACATTCTCTGCCCTCGTATGCAATAAGGTAAATATGAATATCATTAATTATATAAACGAAAATCTAAAAAAAACAATACGCTTTAATAAAAACGATGAAGGTGATTTTATAGGACTTCCTTATCCCTACACAGTACCCTGTGCAGAGGAGGGTTTTACTTGTATGTATTATTGGGATACATATTTCACCAATCTTGGTCTTATCTCAAGTAATAATGTAAGTCAGGCAAAAAACAATGCCGATAATATGCTATATTTGGTTGAAAAATATGGTTTTATGCCCAATGGTAACAGAACTTTCTATCTTAACCGTTCACAACCACCTTTTTTGTTTTTAATGGTTAAAGATATTTTTGAAACTATCGGCGATACCAAATGGTTATCCAATATATATCCTACTCTTTGCAAGGAATACGACTTTTGGCAAAGAGAAAGATTAGCTCCAAACGGACTCAACTTCTACGGCAATTTTGCGGCACTTAATGACCACCTAATTAATGACTATTGCTGCGATTTCGAAAATCGCAGCGGTGGTTATAAGCCCAAAGATGAAGAAGAAAAACTCAAAATTGCCAAAACCTGTATGGCGGTTTACGAAAGCGGGTGGGACTGCTGCTCAAGATTCGGGTTTGACGCAGAATTCTATAACCCTGTAGACCTAAATGCATTGCTTTTTGGCTTTGAAAACACTATGTATAACTTTTCAAAAATTCTTGGCAATAATATGGAAGAACTTTGGAAAGAAAGATACGAAAAAAGAAAAGCTTTAATGAAAAAATATCTTTGGTGCGAAAGTGAAGGTCTTTATTTAGACTGGAACTTTAAAGAAGAAAAACATAGTAACGTTAAATCTTTGGCATCGCTTTATCCTGCTTTTTTAGGAATGGATGATAAGCTTTTAGGCGAAGAGCAGCTTATAAAAAAACTTCTCTTGCCTTATGGTGTTGCATGCTCAATAGAAGACAGTTATACCTTCAAGCTTCAATGGGATTATCCAAATGTTTGGGCACCCCTTCAGTATGTAGCATACAAAGCTTGTAAAAATTATGGGTTAAATGATCTTGCTAAAATAATAGCAAAATGTTATATTGATCTTATTGAAGAAAATTTCAAAACTACGGGAAATCTGTGGGAAAAATACGACGGAATAACCGGTAAGGTTGCAAATGCAGACTACGAAGCTCCTACTATGATGGGTTGGACTGCAGGCGTTTATCTAAGATTTGTGGAGGAACTAAAATGACAAATGTTTTTGACATAACTGAATTCGGGGCAATAGGCGACGGTAAAACCGATTCTACAGAAGCTATACAAAAGGCTATGGATGCCGCTAAAGACTGTATGGGTAAGGTTGTTGTTCCTCCCGGAAAGTACATTGTAAAAGGTGACCTTAAGTTCAGAGGCGAGGGCGTTTCCCTGGAAGGAAGCTCCGCTTGGAGTTTCAGAAACGATGGCGCATCGGTATTCATTTTAGATAATGAAAATGCTGAATGTATGATAGACATCAGTGGTGCATTCGGCTGTACCATTAAGGGAATGAGCCTTAACGGTAGAAAACTCGGTAAAAATATTCACGGAATTAAACTTTATTGGGAACGCTACAATGGTGGCGGACAAGAAGATACACCAACTATCGACGATTGTCGTATCGGTTTGTTCTCGGGGGATGGACTCCATTTCGAACGTGTTTGGTGTTTCTCTATAAGACACTCTATGATATATACTAACGGTGGCTCAGGTCTCTGTATTGCAGGTTGGGATGCATTTATCATAGACAACTGGTTTACAAATAATGCCGTAGCAGGTATTAAAGATTGCGGTTATGTTGCATCAATTACAGCCACAGGCAACCGTGTAGAATGGAACAGAACAGCAGGCTTCTGGTTTGACAGAGGCGATAGCTTTAACTTCACAGGTAACTTCTTCGACCGTACATATGGTCCTGCACTTAAACTTGGATCAGATGACGGCGAGTTCAACCTTGCTTCTTGCACAGGCAATGTCTTCAGAAGAAGCGGTGCATACGATACACCTCATGCTGATAAATATTGGGGTTCTCATTTAATACTTAATAACTGTACAGGCTGTGTCTTTACAGGTAACACCATGAAGATTGGTGCAGGTGACGGTGGCACAATGCCAATAAGCCCCGACTACGGAGTTATTATGAAGAACTGTAAGGACAGCATTTTGAAGGATAACGCTATGCGTAACGGCGCTAAGGTAGAAAACTTGGTTATTGGTGACAATGAAAATTGTATTATTGAGAACAATATAGGTAGTATTTTCACTGAGGACAATTAATATGAACATAGAAAAGTTATTTGATAAAAACGAAAAACCACTTGATAATCTGGTATCAGACGGTGGCTATGCGAGAGTATTCAGAACTATCGGATGCATCGGTGACAGTCTTTCTTCCGGTGAACACGAATCAAGAGATGCAGAGGGTAATTACGGTTATCACGATTATTATGAATATTCTTGGGGCCAGTATATGGCAAGAAATGCAGGAATTAATGTTTACAACTTCTCCCGTGGCGGTATGACCGCAAAATGTTTTGTAGAAAGCTTTGCGGAACAATGCGGTGTTTGGTCGGAGGAGAAGAAGTGTCAGGCATATGTTTTAGCACTTGGTGTAAATGAACTCTACACAAAAAGTGTTGAGCTTGGCGAAATTTCTGATATAGATTTAGAAAAACCTCAAAACAATAAGGAAACCTTTACCGGCTACTATGCACAAATCATTCAAAAGATTAAAACATTCCAGCCTGATGCAAAGATTTTCCTTGTAAACCTTCCAAAAGGCGAGTATGCCACTGCGGGTGACGGTGACAAGCACGATGAGCTTCTTCACCAAATGACAGAACTTTTTTCAAACACATATCTTATAGACCTTAGAAAATACAGTCCCAAGTATGACAGTGACTTTAAGAAGAAATTCTATGTTGGCAGTCATATGAGTGCGGCTGGATATATTCTTACAGCGCAAATGATAACCTCATATATTGATTACATTGTGCGACATAATTTTGAAGATTTTGCTCAGGTGGGTTTTATAGGAACACCCCACAAATTTATTAAAAACTGAGGTAAAAATAATGGCTTTTACAATCGAAGAAAAATTTGATATTATTAATAAGAAAATAAACAAGCTTGGCAAAAACTCGGTTAATTATCTCTTTTTTGCCGACAGCCATGTTGATGAGTATTTAAGAAAAGATGAAAATGGTGCTCTTACCGTATTTGAAGCAGAGGAAAGTGTAAACAAAAGACTGAATAATATGATTTCACATCTTGAAGAGGCTGTCAGATTTGCAAACGCTAATGACAATATTGATTTCATCGCCTTTGGCGGAGATGGACTTAATGCTTATAATGTCAGAGGCAAACAAGCAGCAATTGATATTCTAAACGAGTCTTTATCTCCTCTTAAAAAGTGCAAAAAACCTGTAATATTGGCTTTTGGAAATCACGATGATAACGGATTTCAAACCCTTAATCCCGAAATACCCGAAATTAAAAACGAGTGGCTTATAAGCGATAAAGACTGGTGCGAAAAGGTAATGGATTTGTATCCTTTTGCCGAAAAAAGGGTGCACGATAAGAATTATGAGTATTCTAAATATTTCTATTTTGATTTAGAAAATAAGAATACCCGTATAGTTGTGCTTGATACCATGGATATGCGAAAGCCATTTGACGAAAACGGAACAGTTACCGAAAAGGTTAATAGATTGCCCCGTTTTTGGTATACCAATGAGCAACTCGATTGGCTTTGCAATCAGGTGTTTTGTGCGCCTGACGGTTGGAATTACATAGTAGTATCCCACATGGGTATACAAAACGATACAAGCGATAACTGTAAAAACGGTGAGAATCTTCGAAAGGTATTCAAGGCATTTAAAGATAGGGAGAAAATTTCCTTTAATTATACCGATATGAACGGTGTAGAAGTAAATGTTGATGCGGATTTCAGCGGTATTAAAGACAGTAAAATTTTGATGTATAACTTTGGTCATCAGCACGCAGAGCTGGTGCATTACAGTGATGATATTGATTTATGGCAGGTTGCAACGGGCTGTGAAAACGCCTGGGGCGGCTGGGGTGGTCCCGGAGGCGGCAATAAAGAACTTCATTGGGTACAGATGAAGGACCGTACCGAGGGCACTGAAAGGGAAACTTGTATAGATGTATTCTCAGCAAATCGCAAAATTTGTTATAAGTTTAATGTTGGCCCCGGCGAGGATGCCGAAATGACATATAAATAGTTGACGTAAACGAGGGTGAATTATCTAACATCTGCGACCTTTTGTTAATCAAAATTAAGGTAGACAAAAGAAAATAATGCTATAAAAGTTAAGGGAAATTTATGGAACAAGTTAAAAACTTTATGAAATATGAAGAGGCAGATTGTACTGTCTATCAATTTTATAACAACAAGGATATTAAAAGTGTCGTGGCTGTTCTTCCTGAAAATTTCAAAAGAAATTCGGGCGAAATAACCGTAAAATACGGTCAAAACGGTATCACAACCGACCTTATACCCTTTGGAACTGCTAAAATAGCGGAAGATGCCGAGGTGACAATCAAGATTGACACACCTGTTTCTGCTTCACATATTTATGTTTTTGCAGGTGATACAAATATAGATGAGGTTAAAATTTTTGAGGTTATAAGTGAGGGGGGCGCAAACTACTATCCCGCCTATTTTGACACCGACCTTAAAGAAAATTTCCTGATTGATGAAATTTCTGTATTTACAAGCGAGAAAGGTTTCAGCCATTACTCGGTTTATACCAGTCTTGATGGTAGAGATTTTGAATTACTTGCGGTTAAAAGAGATGAAAAGCCTTGCGATTTTGCTGTGGGTGATAAGTATGCGGCAAACGGTAAAGAGGCTAAAATCATAAGGGTTTTTGTTGAGTACAATACCGCATCTCTTGAAGCTTTATTTGATAGGGTGGAAATAAAAGGTGTGAAGTCAAACACCCCCATAAAAGAACGCAAAGCGATTAATGTTTCATCTTTTGATGACAGTGAGTACAATGTATCAATTAATGCAGAGGATACATACGAGGAGCTTTACGGCATCATAGAGCGTAGGATAGGGACGGCTTATAAAGAGTGGTTTACTTTCCAACTTAATGATGCCGAGCTTGACTATTTTGAAATTACAAATGATAATTCTAAAATTAAAATCACAGGTAACAGCGGTGTTTCTATAGCGGTTGGACTTAACCACTATCTGAAATATTACTGCAAGGTGAATATTTCTCAGGTGGGTGACAGAGTAGTTATGCCTGAGAAAATCGTGCCTGTTGATGCTCCTGTTTACAGAGAAACAAAAACTAAGGTCAGATACGCCTACAATTACTGCACCCTTTCTTACTCAATGGCATTTTGGGGAGAAAAGGAGTGGAGAGATGAGCTTGACTGGTTGGCTCTAAACGGTGTGAACGTTGTGCTTGACCTGACTGCTCAGGAAGAGGTTTGGAGAAGATTTTTAACCTCTCTCGGTTATACACACGAAGAGATTTTAAAGTTTATTGCAGGTCCTGCATATTATGCTTGGGCATATATGGCAAATCTTTCGGGTTTTGGTGGACCTCTTCACGACAGTTGGTTTGCTGAACGCACCGAACTTGCCAGAAAGAACCATCTTGCCATGAGAAAACTTGGTATGTATCCTTGTTTGCAAGGCTATTGCGGTATGGTGCCAAACGATATACATGAGCATATTGAGAATGCCGATATTATCCTTCAGGGCACTTGGTGTTCCTTTGACAGACCTACAATGCTGCGCACAACCGCACCTATATTTAAAGAGTTTTCCGAAAAGTTTTATAAGGCTCAAAAAGAGGTTTTCGGTGATTACACCAAATTCTTTGCCACTGACCCCTTCCACGAGGGCGGAAATCTTTCGGATTTATCTGCAAAAGATGTTTCACATTTGGTGCTTGAAGAAATGCTTAAAGCAAAAGAAGATGCCGTTTGGATTATTCAGTCTTGGCAGAATAACCCCTCGTCCGAGCTTCTTGCAGGTCTTGACCTTGTAGAAAATGGTAAAGAACACGCTTTGGTGCTCGACCTTTATGCCGAAAAATACACCAACTATACCAACGGACACAAGGATAATCCCGATCACGGATATTCTCCCGAGTTCGACTCGACGCCTTGGGTTTACTGTATGCTTAACAATTTTGGCGGCAGACTCGGTCTTCACGGTCATCTTGACAATATGGCAAGATGGATACCAAAAGCTTTAAATACTGCAAAGCATATGGCAGGTATCGGAATAACACCCGAGGCAAGTTTTAATAACCCCGTTTTATATGATTTCTTTTTTGAAACGGTGTGGGTTAAAGATACAAACGACAAGGCCCAGGATATTGACCTTGATGCTTGGATTTTTGATTATATTGACAGAAGATACGGTACCGTTACAGCTTCGGCTAATGAGGCTTGGAGAATCCTTGTAAACACCATTTACAAGGCAGAACTTAATCAGCTCGGTCAGGGCGCACCGGAATCTATTGTAAACGCCAGACCTACATTAGAGAGCCGCTCAGCGTCTTCTTGGGGCAATCATATTATCAGTTATGATAAGGAACTTCTTAAAAAGGCCGCAAAACTTCTTCTTGGTGATTATGAGGCATATAAGGGCAGCGAGGGCTATAAATATGACCTTGTGACAATACTTGAGCAGATTTTATCCAACACCGCTCAGGATGTTCACTTGAAAATGGTGGCGGCATATAACGATAATGACACCGACGCCTTCAAAGCGGCATCATCAGAATTTTTGGAAATTGCCGATTTAATGGATGAAGTAAGCGGTATGTGTAAATATTACCGACTTGACAGATGGATAAATCAGGCAAGAGTACTCGCCGAAAATGCCGATGAGTTTACCCGTATGCTCTATGAAATGAATGCAAAAATGCTTGTTTCTACTTGGGGCTCATATAAGCAGAGCGAGGTGGGAGGTCTTCACGATTATTCCAACCGTCAGTGGTCGGGACTCATATCAGGCTTCTACAAAAAACGCTGGGAGCTTTGGATAAACGAGCGCACAAAAGAACTTGAAGGCAAACCTTATACTGAAAAAATAGATTGGTTCTATTATGAGTGGAACTGGGTAAGAGAAAAATTTACCTCAGACCAAGAGAAAGAAACCAATTTGTTAAATATTGCAAACAAAATTTTATAAACAGGTGGACTATGGAAAAGTATATTAAAATAATTGAAACCTGTCCTAGCGAAAACATTTTTTTCAAAGAGGACAAAATAGAGCGTAATAATTTCCCCGCAGATACCGAGTGGGGTATTATCAATGTTTTTGATGATGTAAAATACCAAGAGGTTTTAGGCTTTGGTGGTGCTTTTACTGAATCATCTGCTTACCTTTATTCACTAATGAGTGAGGCTGATAAAAAACGCTTTTTAGAGCTCTATTTCAGCAGAGAAAAGGGTATTGGCTATAACTTTGGCAGAAGCCATATTAACTCCTGTGACTTTTCTCTCGATATTTATTCTTCGGTTGAGGAGGGGGATATGACCCTTGAAACCTTTAACCTTAATAGAGAAAAGAAATACATTATTCCTTTTATTAAGGATGCGCTCCAGTATTGCGACCAAGAGATAGTTCTTTTTGCTTCACCTTGGAGCCCTCCGGCATATATGAAGGATAACGGCAGCGTTATCAGAGGCGGAAAGTTGCTTGAGGAATGCAAGGCACTTTGGGCAAATTACTATGTTAAATACATACAGGAAATGGCAAAAGAGGGAATTAACTTTACTGCTATTTCGGTTCAAAATGAGCCAAAAGCAAAACAACCTTGGGAAAGTTGTAACTATTCTCCCGAGGATGAGGCATACTTTATTGATAAGTATCTTATTTCTGCTCTTGAAGATGCAGGTCTTTCTCATATCAAGATTATGATTTGGGACCACAATAAAGAGTGTGTTTATGACCGTGCCAAAAAGATGTTTGAAAATCCCCGTGTTAAAGAGCATGTTTGGGCTATTTCCCACCACTGGTATTCGGGCGACCACTTTGAGTCGCTTCGTCTTGCTTATGAGCAGTTCGGCAAACCCCTTATTTGTGGAGAGTTTTGCGGTCCAATTACTGAGGATGTAAATGTTCTTGCTGAAAAATACGGCATTGAAATTTGTGAGAATTTCAACAACTTTGAGATTGCATCCTGTGACTGGAATCTACTTTTAGACCAAAATGGCGGTCCCTATCATAACCGCACCGAAAAAACTGAGGGTGACCTTTTCGAGAATAAAGAAGACGGTTGCTATGCTCCTATTCTTTATCATACTGAGAAGGATGAAATGATAGTTACCCCAATTTATTATTACATCGGACATTTTTCAAAATTTGTTCAGCGTGGTGCAGTTCGTGTTGCAACCACCAAGCACCATAAAGACCTTTACACCTGCGCATTTGTCAATCCTGATGGCAGTAAGGTTTTGGTTGTTGTAAATACCTCCGACAAAGAACAATATGCAACCCTTCGTTATGACGGCGGTTGCACCGAAAATGTTATGAAGCCTCATTCTATCATTACTCTCATTTTTTAGGTGAATATTATGAAAAGACAACAAGCGTTTTTGAAAAAAGATGGTAAATTTTTAAAAGGCGGACTTCATTGTCATACGACCCGTTCGGATGGAGAACTCACTCCCGATGAAGTAATTGAATATGCTGCAAAGCAGGGCTACGATTTTATGGCAATTACCGACCATCAGATTTATACTATGGAAAATTATGCAGAGCATACGGGCGTTCTTGTGATTCCAGGTATGGAATACGGTAACGACCTTGTTAAAGGTCACGGCTTTAGATGTTACCATACTGTATGCCTCGGTCCTAAAAAAGAAGACGGAAACGGTTTTGAGCACGACCAGTTTTTTGAGTGGGGAAGCGCTCCCAACTCCGAAGCATATCAACCCTTCCTTGATGATGTTCACAATAAGAATAATCTTACTATTCTTTGTCACCCTCAGTGGAGTAATACCAGCGCAAAATATTTTGAAACCCAAAAGGGCAATTTTGCGATGGAGGTTTGGAACAGTGGTAGTGCAATAAACTGTGATTATGATAACGATGCACCCTATTGGGATGAAATCTTAGGTCAAGGCAAGGTTTGGTATGGTGTTGCTACTGATGACGCCCACTCCTATAAAACCCTTTGCAAGGGATGGGTAATGGTTAACTCCGAAAAGGATATTAATTCCATTCTTAAAGCCTTAGAAAACGGTGAATTCTACTCATCCTGTGGTCCCGAAATCTATGATTTCTATGTAGAGGACGGCAAGGCTGTTATTGAATGCTCTCCTGTAGCTAAAATCAGGCTTCAAAGTGATATGCATCCTAACAGAATGTTACAGGATGAAGAAGGCAATATGACCCGTGCAGAGTTTGATATTGCGAATTTCTGGGCAGGACCTTACGATTATGTCAGAATTACCATCGAGGATAAAGAGGGTAACAGAGCCTGGACAAATCCGATTTTCTTATAATAAACATCAGTTTATCCAGTATTTAAAGTAAAAGACCGTTGAATCTGAACTCAGATTCAACGGTCTTCTTAATATTTTGTTATTTTAATATAGGGGTTATAACAGGTTTACCGTCCTTATCCAACAAAACAGTCATTCCACCCGAATAACCGCTTTGGCGATACAAATAATTTACACCTGTTTCTTTGTCAACCCAGACTTCAATAGCTCCCATATGTTGAGAATATATTTTTTCAAATCTCTTGGATTTAGGCATTATTATAACCTCCATAAATATATATTAGACACTAAAAGTATAACATATAACTAAAAATGGTGCAATGTAGAAATTGATTTCTTTTCATTCTAAAAAGTTGATTATAGATGTTGCATTCGAATCCCTAAATTTTAAACTAAAAAGAAAGTACCAACCACAAGGGATAGTACTTTCTTATTGGCTGGGGAATAGGGATTTTTCCGCACACTGCCGTGTGCTATCGCCTCGCTTACGCTCGTTGCCCACGTCGGCAAAAACAACCATTTAGGTTGTTTTCTTCCGCTACGCTCCCGCCTTGTTCGAATCCCTATAATTATCAATAAATAACAAAAAGAGCACACCCTTGCGGATATGCTCTTTTTATTATTGGCTGGGGAATAGGGATTCGAACCCCAACAAACAGAGTCAGAGTCTGTCGTGCTACCGTTACACAATTCCCCAAAATTTTGCAACAATAATATTATATCCTATTTTTCTTCAATGTCAAGAGAAAAGTAAGAATTTTCATATCTTTTTTAACAAAAAACACCGCCGAGGAAAACTCGGCGGTGAAATTATTTAGTAATAGTTAATTATTACTGTTTGCCGTAAAGCTCAACCAATTTTTCAAGGTGAGCACGACAAGCCTTTGCAGCTTCACTTGCTTGCTCGAAGAGTTCTTCTGCACGCTCGGGGAAGGAGCGGGTAAGTGAAGAGTAACGAGCTTCGTTAAGGATGAACTCCTTATAATCAGCAGTAGCGGGCTTGCTGTCAAGACTGAAGGGATTCTTGCCCTCTGCCTTGAGTGCAGGATTGTAACGGAACATATCCCAGTAACCGCAAGCAACAGCTTTTCTCATTTCGTTCTGGCAGTTAACCATACCGCCCTTAATAGAGTGCATTTCGCAAGGTGAGTAGCAGATAATGATAGAAGGACCATTATAAGCTTCAGCCTCTTTGATAGCCTTAAGAGTC
>JAZSDI010000133.1:0-6711 GCA_045531045.1 Acutalibacteraceae bacterium
GAGTTAATTGAAGAAACACTTGATAATGATAATTTAAAGGAAAAGGATAAAAAATCCGCATTGGCAAAGTTGGAAGAAATTGCAGGTAGAATAGAGCAAGAAAGCAATATTGAAACGCTTTTAAAGGCTAAAGACTTCAAGAAAGTACTTGCAGTTATAAACGATACGGGTGTAACCGTTATAGTAAACAGCGAGGGACTGACATCTAGTCAGACTCTACAAATTCAGGATATTGTTACAAACGAAACTAATGTTACTTTAGCCAATATAAAAATTGTGCCTGTAAAATAAAATTTTTGTTGTTTTATTTTCAAAGTGTGGTATAATGATGTTATAATATACTACGGAGGTATAAATATATGAGCAACAGAACAGAACTTTCGGTAAATACTGAAGTTTTAGCTAAGATGGCTGAAATTGCTGCTAAAGAAATTGATGGAGTAGCAGGTCTTGCAAAAAAAGCTATTAATTTAAAGGGTGCGGTTAAAACAAAAACTCCTTTCACAGGGGTTAAGATTGAAAGTGTTAACGGCGCTTTAAAGCTTAATGTTTATATTTGCGTGAAGAAGGATGCCTTTGTTAAAGAGGTTGCCGAAAAGGTTCAGGAAAATGTTAAAGAAAAAATTCAGACTATGACAGGCACCGCAGTAACTCAGGTTAATGTTAGTGTTGCTGATGTTGAATTGGCAGAATTGGAAGAAGAATAAAATCAATAACCCGATAGGCAGATGTCTATCGGGTATTTTTATGAAACAGGAGTTTAAAATGATTAAAGGAGTAGTATTTGATTTAGACCATACTTTGTTTGACAGATACGCAACCTTTCGTGCGACATTACCCGAGTTATACAAGGCTTTAAGAGACGAAATTCCTGACAGTGTTTTGTTAGAGGATTTTGTCGAGGGTGTAATTGAAAGCGAGAAGAAATATATTTATCACAGTTTTGACCTGATTTCTGATGATGTATTTAAAAAAGGAATTTTATCGAGGAAAATGTCAGGCAAAGAATTTTGGGGTTATGTTTGCAAACATTGTTGGAGCAAGGCTGCTGTTAAATATTCTTTTACCGAACCTATGCTAATTAAACTCAGAGAAATGGGTCTTAAAATTGGAATTATAACAAATGGCAGTACTGAAACCCAACAAGCGAAAATTGATTTGCTCGGCATCGGAAAGTTTGTTGACGAAACCATAATTTGTGGACTTTTGGGTGTGCAAAAACCTGAAACCTTGCCTTTTAAAGTTATGTGTGAAAGATTAGGTTTACAACCAAATGAACTTTTATATGTAGGCGACAACCCTGTAAATGATGTTTCTGCGTCAAGAAATGCGGGTTACGTTCCTGTTTGGGTTAAAACCCTTGGCACTTGGGATTTTGATGACATTGAACACTGTGAATATGAAGTTGACACAGTTGAGGAAATACCTGAATTGGTTGAGAAAATTAACAAAGGCACTGTTTAAACAGTGCCTTTGTTTTAACTTAATCCAAAACTTACGGTCAGCGCCTTGTCCACCATACTCATAGATGCTTCATCAAGGCTTCCCATACGCTCCTTTAAGCGTTGTTTATCAATAGTTCGAACCTGTTCTAATAAAACAATAGAATCTTTTGCAAGACCGCAATCACCTGATATTACAGTGATATGGGTGGGAAGTTTGGTCTTTTCTTTTTGACTTGTTATTGCCGCCGCAATAACTGTGGGGCTGTATTTGTTCCCAACATCGTTTTGAATTATAAGTACAGGTCTTATTCCGCCTTGCTCCGAGCCTATAACAGGACTTAGGTCGGCATAGTATATATCTCCTCGTTTAATATTCATTAAATCACACTTTCCAAAATCTCTCTGCCTATATTTTTGCCTTAAAATGTTTAAGTTAATCATTATTTTTAAAATTCTTTTATATATTATGCAGTGAGATTTAGAAGTGACAAAAAATCCCTGACTGTATGTCAGGGATTTTTCTTATCTTTTAATAAAATATTCTTCATACCAAACAAGGAAGGTGTAAATGGTCCAGACTTTACGCCAGTTGTCCGAATTTCCGCCGATGTATTCATCAAAAATCGCATTAATTTCAGAAACATTGAAAAACTTTTCGGCAATATCACTGTTGAAAAGTCTTATAACATCAGAGTTATAACGGCTGTCAGCCATCCAGACACGAATTGGCACCACAAATCCGAGTTTTTTGCGGAAAGCAATTTCTTCGGGCAAAACCTTTGCGGCGGCGGTGCGAAGGGCTACTTTGTTTTGCTCATCGTTCACCTTATAAACCGAAGGCATACGGGATGCTATATCAAAAATTCTAAGGTCGGTTAAAGGCATTCTCACCTCAAGACCTGCCGCAAGACCCATTTTGTCAACATTAAGATAAATGTCGCCCTCAAGCCAGACCTGAATATCAACATCACTCATCTTAGTAAGCGGGTCAAGACCCTCATTTTCGGTGTAAATATCTTTTACAAGGTCGATGGGGAGGAAGTCTTCATAATATTTCTTTAAAATTTGCTTCTTTTCATCCTCTTTCATAATGTTGGTGTTTCCAACATAGAAGGTTTTAAGATTTTCGCCATAGCGTTCAGCATTACGGTACATATTGTATCCACCAAAGAATTCGTCAGCACCTTCGCCCGAGTAACAAATATCGGTGTGATTTGCAACGGCTTTGCAACCGAGTGCAAAGGCAACTGCAGAAGCGTCGCCCAAGGGTTGCTCCATATTATACATAACATAAGGCACAGCGGCAAAATAATCTTCGGGAGTAACTAAACAACGGCGGTTTTCACGCTTTAAAATGTCGGCAGTTTCTTTAGCAAGGCCCGATTCGTCAAGACGGCTGTCGTCATATCCGCAAGAGTTGCTGACCTTAATATCAGAAGCGGCTAAAACATAGGAAGAGTCCACACCGCCAGACAAAAAGCTTTCAACATATTCGTTCTCATCCTTAACCTGTGGCAAAATCTCCAAAAGGGTAGAGTGAATTTCATCAGCCCACTCGTTTAATGTTTTGCTGTTATCGGGTTTAAACTCAGGCTTCCAATAACGATGGATTTTGATTTCTCCGTTCTTGAAAATCAAATATCTTCCGGGCATAAGCTTTTTAACACCTTTGAAGAAAGTCTCATCGCCTGTTGTATATGTCATTGTAAGATAAATCTGCAAAAGCTTATCATTAAGTTCTTTTTTAAAGCCCTTTTGTGCCATTATCTCTCTGATAGTGGTGCCGTATAAAAGAGTGCCTTCGTCGGTCAAATAATAGTAAAAAGGTTTTGTTCCAAACTGGTCTCTAAGGCAGAAAAGCTCTTGTTTTTCTTCGTCAAACAAAGCCAAACTAAACATACCGTAAATATGCTCGGCTAAATTGTAACCCCACTTTTCGTAAGCCTTAATTATTATTTCTTTTTCCTTGTCCTCACGGGGCAAAGAAGTAGAAATTCCTAATTCTTCACAAAGTTCAGCGTGGTTTCTTATATGACCTCTGTAAGTCTTAAGACTGATTTTTTCTTTTAACTTTAGCATTAAATCATACCTTCTTTTTAATTTACAATTATAATTTACCACAAATTAAAGATTATTTCAATAAAAAAACTCCCCAAATGGGGAGTTTTTAAATGTTTATTCAGCCTCCATAATAGCTCTGAATTCTTCGCCTGTGATTTTTTCTTTTTCAAAAAGAACTTTTGCAGTTTCGTGAAGTTTATTCATTGAGTTTTGAAGTAATTCTAAAGCTTTAGAATATTGAGCCATTACAATGCTTTCAATTTCCTCGTCAATAACAGCGGCGGTTTTCTCGGAGTAGTTAGGAGTTGATGAGAAATCTCTGCCTAAGAATACCTCGTTATTGTCGTTGCCGTAGGAAACAAGACCGAGTCTTGCGCTCATACCAAACTTAGTAACCATTCTTCTTGCTAAATCGGTAGCACGGTCAATATCGTTTGAAGCACCTGTGCAAACATCATCTTGTGTCAGTTGTTCTGCGGCACGACCGCCCAAGAGGGAACAAATCTGCTCAAGCATCTGATTTTTGGAAACATGGCCTTTTTCTTCGGTGGGAAGATACATTGTGTAACCTGCCGCCATACCACGCTTGATGATAGAAATCTGATGAACGGGGTCTTGGGTTGGCAAGAAATAGGAAACAACAGCATGACCTGCCTCGTGATAAGCAGTAATCATTTTGTCCTTATCTTTAATGATGTGCGACTTCTTCTCAGTACCCATAACAACCTTAATGGTGGCTTCCTCAATTTCTTCTTGGGTAATGGCTTTCTTGCCGTGGCGAACAGCCAATAAAGCAGATTCGTTTAAAAGATTTTCAAGGTCGGCACCTGTAAATCCTGCGGTTGATTTTGCGATGGTAGCAAGGTTAACATCGGGACCTAATGGTTTGCCACGGGAGTGTACCTTTAAAATTTCCTCTCTGCCCTTAACATCAGGGTAGTTAACGGTAATTTGACGGTCAAAACGACCGGGACGAAGTAGCGCTTTATCAAGAATATCGGGGCGGTTGGTTGCCGCCATAACAATTACACCTTCGTTTGCATTAAAGCCGTCCATCTCAACAAGCAACTGGTTAAGAGTTTGTTCTCTTTCATCGTGTCCGCCGCCGAGACCTGCGCCTCTTTGACGGCCAACAGCGTCAATTTCGTCAATAAATACAATGGCGGGAGCTTCTTTTTTAGCCTCGTTAAAGAGGTCACGCACACGGGAAGCACCGACACCGACAAACATTTCAACAAAGTCAGAACCCGAAATTGAGAAGAAGGGAACACCTGCTTCTCCCGCAACGGCACGGGCAAGAAGTGTTTTACCTGTTCCTGGAGGTCCCACAAGTAATACACCCTTGGGGATTTTAGCGCCAAGCTCGTTAAATTTTTGAGGAGCCTTTAAGAAATCAACAATTTCTGCCATTTCTTCCTTTTCCTCGTCGGCACCTGCAACGTCGGCAAAGGTGGTCTTTTTCTTGGTATCAAGGCGTCTTGCCTTGGATTTTCCAAAGCCCATTGTTTTGTCGGCACTCATAGCGCCGTTCATTTTTCTCATCAAAATAACAAGTAAAAGAACGGTAGCACCAACCATTAATAAGGTGGGTAACAAGCTTGTTATCCAAGAGGTTTCTCCGCCACGGATAAGGTTGTATTCAATATCCTTGTCGGTACCTTTATTTTTCTCTTTAATCTCCCAAATGTCTTCATTAACATCTTCGATGAAAAGACCTGAGTTTGGAACTGTGTAACGGTGCATTTTGCCGTCATCACGGGTTTTGTAAGTAAGTTCACCGCTGTAAAGGTTAAGCTCTAACTCTGAAATTTCGTTTGCCTTAACCATTTCAACAATTTGTGAGTATTTAAGTTCGGCGACGTCCTTTGTGAAATATGAAACCGTAAGTATTGTCAATATAAAAACAATAGGTATCGCAATATACAAAAGGACATTTTTTAGGTTTTTCTTCAAGATTTTGCTCCTTCCTCAGTGTCGGTATAAATTGCAGGGTTTAATATAGCGACAAAGGGTAAATTTCTGTAGTCTTCGTTATAATCAAGGCCGTAGCCAATAACAAACTCGTTTGATATAGTTTTACCAACATATTTAGCATTAATCGGGGTTTTTCTTCTCTCAGGTTTATCAAGCAAGGTGCAAATGCTCACCGATGCGGGATTTCTTTCAAGCAAAAGTTTTTCAACATAAGAAAGTGTTGTGCCTGATTCAAGAATATCTTCGATAATTATAACATCAAGGCCCTCGATATCGGTATCCAAATCCTTTTTAATGTTAATAAAACCGCTGGTTTCGGTGCCAACATAAGATGAAACCTGTAAGAAATCTAAAATAATGTCGCAGTCAATTTCTCGTATTAAATCAGCAGTGAAGGGGAGAGAACCCTTTAAAACGCCCACTACACAGAGTTTTTTGCCCTTGTAATCTTCGGAAATTTGTTTGCCCAAGCGTTTGCAAATTTCTGCAATTTCCTCTTTATCAATAAGTATTTTTTCAATAGGATTAATTTTAGACTTCATTTTCTTTTACCTCGATTAAATAAATTTGTTTTGTGCTGTTTTTAACAGAGCATCTTTCGGCAACGCCGATGCCGTGTATCCAAACAACACCTTTATCGTCGGCAATTACAGGCAAGGTATTCCTTAAGTTTAAGGGAATTTCGCATTCGTTGTAAAGCTTGGTAAGGGGTTTTGTGCAGCCTCTGTTAGCAAGGCGGATAGAATCACCCGCTTTTCTTGAACGAACTACTAAATTGCCTATAATTTTATCACAATCCAAAGAATTGTTTAAAAACAAATTGTTAACTTTTTCCTGTTTTTTAGTGATTTTTACATCGAAAATGGGAATTTTTCCATCGTCTTCTTTAAAAGTTACCTTTAAAATGCCTTTTCTGACAATACAGTATTTGTCTTTTGGAATAGTTGTTTTTCCGTTTTGCAAACAAATATCATATATGCTGTCAATATGGCAATTCTCAAGAGAAATTTCACTGTCAGTGGCTTTTATAAATTCAACAATTATGCTTTTAGCCAATGCAGGACTAAGCATTTTGAAGTTTTCAACCGAAAGGGAGTCGCCCTTTGAAAAATCAGCAATATATTGTTTCGCCTCTTGCTTTAAAAAGGCAGATGCCTCGGTTAAAGATTTAGAGGTTTTTAGTGCTGACAATTCGGCTTTTGGGTTAATTTCCTTTAAAACAGGCACAATT
>JAZSDI010000028.1:0-32031 GCA_045531045.1 Acutalibacteraceae bacterium
GAGTTTTTTGAAAAGAGCGAAAAGGCTGTTGTTTTAGAGAATTTCCCACGCACCCAATACGAGTTTAAAATTAAGGATATTATCAACTTTAATTTCAAGGGTTCAACCCCTTGGAGCGGTGATATTAATGTTCTTTTAGAGGATATTGAATATATACTCGCCCAAAAAGGTAAAGTTGTCGTTTTAGCGGGAGAGATGAGAGCGGCAAAGGTACTTAATGAGGAATTATGCCGCAGAGGAATTGCCTCTGTTTACTCTGAAAATCCTGCTGAAATAGGTGAGGGTGTTACGGTTACCCTGGGCGGCGTTTCGGGTGGATTTGAGATACCGTCCCAAAGGTTTTTGCTTGTGACACACAGGTATCTCGGAGAAAATATAAAGAAAAAACGAAACCGACCTAAAAATGCCAAAGAAATTGGCTCTCTTGATGAACTGCATAGGGGAGATTATGTTGTTCACGAAGCACACGGCATAGGAATTTTTGACGGTATAAATCGCATTACAAATGACGGTGTTACAAAGGATTACATTAAAATTAAATACGCTAAAACCGATGTTTTGTATGTTCCTGTAACTCAACTTGATTTGGTTTCCCGTTATATTGGTGCGGCTTCTGAGAACGGCGGTATAAAGCTTAACCGCTTGGGCGGTACCGAGTGGCAAAAAACGAGAACAAGGGTTAAAAAAGCAGTTCGTGATATGGCAAAGCAACTAACTGCCCTTTATGCTAAGCGAATGTCGGTTAAGGGTTATGCTTTCTCACCCGATACTGATTTGCAAAACGATTTCGAGCGACGCTTTGAATATGACGAAACCGAGGACCAACTGCGTTGTATAAATGAAATAAAGGCGGATATGGAAAGAGATATTCCAATGGACCGTCTTTTGTGTGGAGATGTGGGCTTCGGCAAAACCGAGGTGGCTTTACGAGCCGCTTTCAAGTGTATAAGCGAGGGTAAACAGTGTGCATTGCTTGTGCCAACAACTATTCTTGCAATGCAACATTACAACACAATAATCCGCCGTTTCGGTGAGATGCCTGTAACGGTTCGTCTTTTAAACCGTTTTGTAACACCTAAGCAACAGGAAAAAACCATAAGAGAGCTTAAAAACGGCAGAGTGGATATGGTGGTCGGAACACACCGACTTATATCTAAAGATGTTGCATTTAAAAATATCGGTCTTGTAATTATAGACGAGGAGCAAAGATTTGGCGTTGCGCAAAAAGAACGACTGAAAGAACTATATCCGTTTGTGGATATTTTGACCCTTAGTGCAACACCAATTCCAAGAACGCTTAATATGGCTATGTCGGGGCTCAGAGATATGTCAAGCATTGACGAAGCGCCTGGTGACCGCCACCCGGTTCAGACCTATGTTTTGGAATATAACCAAGGTGTGATTATTGATGCAATTAATAAGGAAATTCGCCGTGGCGGACAGGTTTATTATCTGCATAATAGAGTAGAAACGATCGAAAGGTGCGCCGCAAAACTAAAACAAAAATTACCCGATGTGAACATTGGTGTGGCTCACGGAAAAATGAGCGAGGATGAACTGACTTCAATTTGGAAAAAACTTCTTGAGCGAGAAATTGATGTTTTGGTTTGCACAACGATTATTGAAACGGGTGTTGATGTACCGAATGCAAACACCCTTATAATCGAAGATGCTGACCGAATGGGTCTTTCACAACTTCATCAGTTAAGGGGCAGAGTCGGTCGCTCACCAAGAAGAGCTTATGCTTATTTTTGCTTTGGTCTTAACAAACAGTTGAGTGATGTTGCATCAAAGAGACTTGAAGCTATAAGGGAATATACCGAGTTTGGTTCGGGCTTTAAAATTGCAATGCGTGACCTTGAAATAAGGGGAGCGGGAAGTATTTTGGGTGCCGACCAACACGGAAATATGGAGTCGGTTGGATACGATATGTATCTAAAACTTTTGTCCGAGGCTGTAAACGAGGAAAACGGCGCACCTGAGACTGATGATATTCCGTGTACCGTTGACCTTAATGTTTCGGCGCATATTCCTGAAAACTATATTGAGTCGTTGTCGGCAAGACTCGGAATTTACAAAAGAATTGCAAATATTCGTTGTGACGAGGATGCAAGTGATGTTATAGACGAACTTTGCGACCGTTTTGGCGAACCGCCGCAGTCGGTTGTCGGTCTTATTGATATTGCAATTTTGCGAAATAAGGCGGCAAATGCAAAAATAGCAGAAATCACAGGTAGCGGCAATATGGCGGTTTTGCATATCAATTCAATAGAGCCTGAAACGGTTCATAAATTGACCGAGTATTTTGGAAACCGTTTTATGCTTAATGTAACATCAAAACCTGTTTATACTGTGCGACTCGAAAAAGGTCAGAAAATGTCACAGCTTGTAGCCGAACTTGGCAAAGCTTTATAGTAAAAAAAGGTAGACATTTAAGAACGGTTAGTATATAATATATACATTGATTAGCTATTTTTCGGAGGAATTAAAAATGAAAATGGTAAAAAGAATTGCTGCTTTAATGATGGTAGCGGTCCTTACATTATCCCTTGTGGGATGTATTCACAAGAAAAACGAAATTGCAGTAACAATAGGTGATATAGAATTCACCTCTGCTTATTATATGTGCGCACTCATTAATGCAGATATGGAAGCAAAGCAAAAGGTTGATGAAACTTTAACAGAAGAAGACAAAGAAAAAGAAATCAACTACTATTCAAAGAAAATCGATAAGAAAAAATTTGTTGATTGGGTAGAGGATAGAGCAATAGAAATTTTGAAGGAAAATGCATCATACAAACAGTTATGCAAGAAAAATGATGTAAAACTTTCTGACGAATTGAAAGCAGAGGCTACTCAGTCAGTAACTACTTTGTGGGATAGTTACGGATATTCCGTTCTTTATGAGCCAAACGGTGTAAGCCGAGATACCTATGCAAAGTTTACTGAGGATACTTATTACAGCGAAGCTTACTTTGAGTCAATATATGGCAAGGGCGGAAAAAAGGAAATCGGAGAAAGCAAGGTTTCCAAGGAAATTACCGATAATTATGTTCTTTTAGATAAGATTTCTATTACCTATGATTCTGATGCCACAGATGAGAAAAAGGCTCAAAGCAAGGCAACATTAGAAGATTATGCAGCTCAGATTAACAGTGGCAAGAAAACTTTTATTGATATTTATAAAGCGCATAATGATATAAAGGAAGAAGCTACCGCTGAGGAAAGTGACGAATTAAAGCCTGTTAATACCTATGCAACTATTTCGGGTGCAGAGGGAACAAGTTTTGAGGACGAGAATTTCAAAACCTATAAGGACTATGAGGTTGATGCAGTTCAGGTAGTTGAAAACAGCGCAAAGAACGGCTATGACCTTATAATCAAACGAGATATAACAACCGATGCCTATTATATGGATTATCTCGATAGCTTTGCAAGACATGCTATAGCAGATGAAGATTTCAAGAAAGAAATTGAAGAGAATTCTAAGAAACTCAAGCCCGAAATCAATAACTATGCCATAGGTCAATTTAAGGTTAAGGAAATAGTTGAGCCTGAGTATTAATAAATAAAAACTTCAAGCGGCAGACAGATGTTGTCTGCCGTTTTTTTGCTTTTTAGAGAATATTATATACCACAAAAGGTCGATTTTTGTATATTTTTAACAAAAAAGGTAATAATATTTTTAAATTTGTTTTTGAAAATCCACAAAAATGCCTTGAAATATGGTTTTTTTACTGATATAATAGAATAGAAGATATAGTTTTACTTTAAGGAGTTTTAAAATGTGGGATAAATTAAATGCTTTTGAAAATGCAATACTTAAAGACGCTTATAATATTTTAGGCTCTTTTTCAAACGGTGATACCACAACCTTCAGAGTTTGGGCACCCAAAGCCAAGGCTGTATCTGTTGTTGGCGATTTTAACGGCTGGAACAATACCGCCAACTATATGGAAAATATAGGTTACGGTGTTTGGCAAACTGACATTAATGGTCTTGAAAAATATACATCATACAAATATGCTGTTGAGGATAGTGAGGGAAATGTTGTTTTAAAATCTGACCCTTATGCCAGACATTTTGAAACGGCACCCGCTAATGCTTCAAAGATTTATTTTGACGATTATAAGTGGAAGGACAAGAATTGGCTCGAAATTAAGAAAAACAGGAATATTTATGAGTCGCCCGTTAATATTTATGAGGTACATGCCGGTTCTTGGAAACGCTATGAAGACGGCAACACCTTTGACTATGTTACATTGGCTAAAGATTTGGTTAAATATCTCAAAGAGATGAATTACACCCATATTGAACTTATGCCTATAACCGAGTATCCTTTTGAGGGCTCTTGGGGTTATCAGGTAACAGGTTATTTTGCCCCCACCTCTCGTTATGGAACACCCGAACAGTTCAAACAGTTTGTTGATATAATGCACCAAAACGGCATAGGTGTAATTTTAGACTGGGTTCCCGCTCATTTCCCGAGGGACGAGCACGGCTTGTTTCATTTTGACGGCACACCTTGTTATGAATATGAAGACCCAAAAAAGGGCGAACACAAGGAGTGGGGCACCGTTGTTTTTGATTATGGAAAACCACAAGTTAAAAGTTTTTTGATTTCAAGTGCTAATTTCTGGATAAAGGAATACCACATAGACGGAATTCGTGTTGATGCTGTGGCTTCAATGCTTTATCTTGACTATAACCGCAAGGACGGGGAGTGGATTCCTAATATCCACGGCGGTCACGAAAATTTAGAAGCAATAGAGTTTTTAAGAGAACTTAATGCTTCCGCCTTTGAAACCGACCCCAATATTTTAATGATTGCCGAAGAATCAACCGCTTGGCCTATGGTTACAAAACCGGCATTTGACGGTGGCTTAGGCTTCAATTTCAAGTGGAATATGGGTTGGATGAACGATATGCTGAGGTATATGTCCTTAGACCCGTATTTCAGAAAGCATAATCACGATTGCCTCACTTTCTCATTTTTCTATGCTTTTTCCGAAAACTTTGTTTTGCCCTTGTCTCACGATGAGGTAGTTCACGGAAAATGCTCAATGATAGGAAAAATGTCAGGCGAATATGAGCAGAAATTTGATTCCTTAAGAGCGTTTTATGCTTATATGATGGCTCACCCAGGTAAGAAACTTTTATTTATGGGTCAGGAGTATGGTCAGTTTATTGAGTGGAACTATAAGCAACAACTCGACTGGTTATTGCTTGAATATGAGCCTCATAGAAATATGAAAAAGTTTGTCTCTGACCTTAATAAGTTTTATTTGGAAAATTCACAGCTTTGGGAAATTGATTATTCTTGGGAAGGCTTCGAATGGATTTCTAACGACGATAACGAGCAGAGTATAATTGCTTTCCGACGCAAAAACAAAGCAGGGGAAGAAATTATTGCGGTTTGCAATTTTGTACCTGTTGGTAGGACAGACTATAAAATAGGCGTTCCCGTTACAGGAAGTTACAAGAGAGTATTTTGCACCGATGATATTAAATACGGCGGCAAGACTAAACCTTTAACTTCAGGCTTTAAAGCTGTTAAAGAGCCTATGCACGGTTATGATTATTCTGTTAGTTTGGATATTCCGCCAATGTCTGTGAGTTACTATAAATTGCCCCAAAAACGCAAATCTTCAACTCGGAAATAAAATGAATAGAAATATATAAAAGGGAGATGTTTGTTTTGAAAAACAAAAAAACAGTAGCAATGCTACTTGCCGGCGGTCAGGGAAGCCGACTCGGAGTGCTTACAAGTAAAATTGCTAAGCCTGCCGTACCTTATGGCGGAAAATACCGTATTATTGATTTCCCACTCTCAAACTGCACTAACTCGGGTATTGATACAGTTGGTATTCTTACTCAGTACAAGCCGCTTGAACTCAACGATTATGTTGGCTCAGGTAAACCTTGGGACCTTGACCGCAGCGACGGTGGCGTCCACATTTTGCCCCCGTATCAAGGCTTGTCAGGCGAAGGTTGGTATAAGGGCACTGCTAACGCTATTTATCAGAACCTTGAATTTATAGAGCGTTATGACCCTGAATATGTGGTTATTTTATCAGGTGACCATATTTATAAAATGGATTATTCCAAAATGATAAAACAGCACAGAGAAGATAATGCTGCCTGTACCATTGCGGTTTTAGATGTAAGTTTAGAGGAAGCAACCCGTTTCGGTATTATGAATACCTACGAAGACGGTACTATTTATGAATTTGAAGAAAAACCTGCAAAGCCGAAAAGCACTTTGGCATCTATGGGTATTTATGTTTTCAGTTGGGATAAATTAAGACATTATTTAACTATAGACGAAGCAAACCCCGATTCTTCAAACGACTTTGGCAAAAATATTATTCCGCTAATGCTTAATGCAGGGGAGAAACTGAAGGTATATCGCTTTAACGATTACTGGAAGGATGTTGGAACGGTTGACTCTCTTTGGGATGCTAACTTAGACCTTTTAAACCCCAATATAGACCTTAACCTTGCTGATAAAAACTGGAAGATTTATTCCCGTTCTAACAGTGAGCCGCCTCAGTATATATCTGATGGTGCAAAGGTTGAAAATTCCCTTGTTACAGATGGCTGTGAAATATACGGTGATCTAGATTTCTCAATTCTTTTTGAAAATGTAACGGTTGAAGAGGATGCAAAGGTTGAATATTCTCTTGTAATGCCCGGTGCAGTTATCAAAAAGGGCGCCAAGGTGAGATATTCAATAATTGCCGAAAATGTTGTTGTTGAAGAAAATGCCGATATTGGCGGCGACCCGCAGGTTGTTGGTACTGACGGTTGGGGTATTACCCTTGTTGGCGCAAACTTAAATATTGGTAAAAATGCAAAAATAAGTGCAAACAAAATGATAGTTGAAGATGTAAAGGAGGGTGAGGAAGTATGAGAGCATCAGCAGTTTCAGGCTTAGTTTTTGCCAATGCAAACGATAAATTACTTAAAAAACTAACCGAAAAGCGTTCAATGGCATCTGTTCCTTTCGGCGGAAGCTATCGACTTATAGATTTCAGTCTTTCTAACCTTGTAAATGCAGGTATTACAAACGTGGGTTTGATAACCACAGGTAATTACCGTTCGCTTATGGACCATGTTAGCAATGGAATTTACTGGGACCTTGACCGTAAAAACGGCGGACTTCATATTTTAGCACCCTATATGGCAAGTGACGTTAAGCGTTTCAGAGGTACAGTAAATGCTTTAGATGCAGCAACAGATTTTATTGACCGTTGTGAGAGTGATTATATTGTTCTTTGCGCTGCCGATGTTTTGGCCAATGTAAATATCGGCGAGGCTGTTCAAAAACACGTTAACAACAACGCAGATATTACAATTATTTACCATAACGGAATGATACCTGCTAACCGTGACGATGCTATGATTTTAAGCTTCGACGAAAATGATGTTGTTACAGAGTTGGAGTTTGAAGGCTCAAGTGAGACAAAACAAAATTATGGAATTGGTATTACCATAATCGGTCGCCAACTTTTGTCTGACTTAGTTGCAGATGCTGTTGAAAAAGATTTGCAAAACTTCAACCGAGATGTTTTAGCAAAGAAAATTGACGAGCTTAAGGTTATTGGTTACGAGCATAAAGGTTTTATAACCCTTATGAACGGAACTTCGACCTATTATAAGGCTCATATGGACTTGCTTGACAGAAATGTAAGAAAAGAACTTTTCAACCGTGAAAGACCAATTTACACAAAAATCCGTGACGATATGCCTACACGCTACGGAATCGGTTCTGAGGTTAAGAATTCCTTGATAGGCGACGGTTGTGTTATAGACGGTGTTGTTAAAAACAGTATTCTAAGCCGTGGCGTTAAGGTTGAAAAGGGAGCAGTTGTTGAAAACTGTATTTTAATGCAGGAAACCAATGTTAAGGCTAATGCAGTACTCGATAGCGTTATTACAGACAAAAATGTTGTTGTAACTGAGGGTATGGTTGTTAAAGGCACAGCCGACAGAAGAATATTTATAAACAAGAACGAAACAGTTTAAGGAGAAAACAATGAAAGTTTTATTTGCTTCAAGCGAAGCCTATCCATTTGCCATGTCGGGCGGACTTGCTGATGTTGCGGGAGCACTTCCCAAGGCACTCAGAAGACGCCTTGTTGGTTGCAGAGTTGTACTTCCTCTTTACGGTACTGTCTCTGATGAAATGCGTGAGAAAATGACCTTTGTAACAAGCATTACTGTTCCTGTTGCTTGGAGAAGACAGTATTGTGGTATTTTTGAGGCTCATATAGACGGTGTAATCTATTATCTTATTGATAACCAGTATTACTTTAAGCGTGACAGTCTTTACGGTCACTATGACGATGCTGAGCGTTTTGCATTTTTCTCCCGTGCAGTGCTTGAAATGATACCCCATATCGGTTTCACACCCGATATCATTCACTGTAACGATTGGCAAACCGCATTGGTGCCCGTTTATCTTAACTCTTTCTACCGTTTTGACCCCTTATACAGTAATATTAAAACTGTTTTCACAATTCATAATATTCAGTATCAGGGTAAATACGGATATGAGCTTACAGAGGATGTTTTAGGACTTCCCCCCGAAAACGCAAGTCTTTTGGATTATGATAATTGTGTTAACTTTATGAAGGGTGCTGTTCAGTGCGCTGACAAGGTTACAACTGTATCACCCACATATTCAAAAGAGATATTAGACCCATATTATTCTCACGGTCTTGACGGTATTTTGAGTATGTTTACCTATAAACTCACAGGTATTGTTAACGGAATTGACTGTGATGTTTATAATCCCGAAACCGACCCGCTTATTTACAAAAACTTTAATGCAGAGACGGTAAAGGACAAAGCATTTAACAAGAAAAAACTTCAAGAGGAGTTGGGTTTGCCGCAGAAGGCAGACACTCCCGTTATCGGCATTGTTACACGCTTGGTTAAGCATAAGGGTATTGACCTTGTGAAGCATGTTTTTGAGGATATGCTTCAGGCAGATTTGCAGTTTGCAATTTTAGGCTCTGGCGAGTGGGAGTTTGAAACATTCTTCCATTCAATGGCAGAAAAATATCCCGACAAGGTAGGACTAAAGCTTGGATTTAATCCTCAATTAGCTCACAGAATTTATGCGGGTGCGGATATATTCTTAATGCCAAGTCAGAGTGAGCCTTGTGGTTTAGCACAAATGGTGGCTTTGCGTTACGGCACAATTCCCATTGTCAGAGAAACAGGCGGTCTTAATGACACTATTCAGGATAGTGGCGACGGTGAGGGTAACGGATTTACCTTTAAATCCTATAATGCCCACGATATGCTAAACACTGTTTGGCGTGCTATTACAGGCTATGCTGATAAAAAGGGTTGGGCGGTGCTTCGTGACCGTGCAATGAAGTGCGATAACAGTTGGGGAACCTCGGCTAACGCTTATATCAGACTTTATAAAGAAATAATAGGTAAATAAAAATTAGGGGTTGTTAAATTTTAACAACCCCTATATAATATATCTGTAAACCGAGGGGAGGATTTTATGTTAGAACTTTTAAAATCTTTTATTTTAGGTGTTATTGAGGGTATTACCGAGTGGTTGCCTATCAGTAGTACAGGTCATATGATACTTTTTGATGAATTTATCACTCTAAAGGCATCCGATGCTTTTAAGGATATGTTCTTTGTGGTAATTCAGTTAGGAGCAATTATTGCAGTTATTCTTCTTTTCTGGAACAAGCTTTGGCCCTTCCATTTAAAGAAAACAGAGGTTAAGCCTTATTTTACAAACGAAAACGGTTTTACAAGACTTTGCAACAATTATGTTTATGTAGATAGATTTGTTTTGTGGTTTAAAATACTGATAGCCAGTGTTCCTGCCGCAATTTTGGGTCTTTTGTTTGACGACCAGATTGATGCGATGTTAACAGGAAACCTTAGAGCATACATAGTTGCCGCAGCACTTATCTTCTACGGAGTTTTATTCATTGTAATTGAAAGCCTGAAAATTAAAGGAAGGGTCGAAGATTTGGACGCACTTTCCTATAAAACGGCGTTTTTTATAGGTCTTATTCAGTGCCTTGCGTTAGTCCCCGGAACATCCCGTAGCGGCTCGACCATTTTGGGTGCTACATTATTGGGACTTTCCCGTACTGCTGCCGCCGAGTTTTCCTTTTTCCTGTCAATTCCCGCTATGGTGGGCGGAAGCGCTATAAAGGTTCTTCAGTTCTTTGCGGATGGAAATACCTTCACCTCAAGCGAAATTGCAATTTTGCTTGTGGGTACTGTAACAGCATTTATCGTGTCTGTTTTGGCAATTAAATTCCTTTTAAGTTTTATCAGAAAGCACGATTTCAAATCTTTCGGTTACTACCGAATAGTTTTAGGTATAATTGTTATTTTGTATTTTGCATTGGTTAAATAAAAAAAGCACCCGAAAGGGTGCTTTAAATTTTTCCTGTTTCTTTTAAGTGTTTCAGTTTTAGTATTGCGGTTTGGGTTTTAGCGTCCTTTATTTCACCCGACATTATTTTGTCTACAAGTATATCAAGAGGTATTTTTTCCATCTCTAAAAATTCGTCCTCGTCGGGTGTGGCTTCGCCAAAAGAAAGTCCTGTCGCACCGTACATATAAATAACCTCGTCAACATAACCGGGTGTGGGATAAAGTTCACCTAAAAAGAAAAAGTTCTGGGCAGTAGCGCCTGTTTCTTCTTTAAGTTCTCTGATACCGCAGTCAATAGGATTTTCTTCTTTTGAGTTGCGTTTTCCTGCAGGTATTTCTAAAATAACTTCACTATAAGGATAACGGAATTGTTTTACTAAAAGAACTTCGTTATTGTCGGTAAGTGCTGCCACACAAACACCGCCGGGGTGTTCGACAATTTCTCTGGGGGCAGTACTGCCGTCAGGTAATTCGGCATCATCTAATCTAAGATTTATAATCTTGCCTTTGTAAAGATATTCTTTCTTTAATTGTTTCTCTTCTAAATTCATTATTTTTTCCTCCAAGGAATATATTAAATTAAGGGAGTGAAGCGGTTGGAAAATATAGTGGTTTGCAAGGAATATGATTATTATGAACGCAAAAAAGTCATTGACAATTTGTGCGATAAATATACTTTTTTGAAAAAAGGGGTTATTGGCAGAAGTTGTAGTGGAAAGGGGATACCTATACTTAAAATCGGTTCAAGTGAGAGTTATGCCCTTATAGTTGCTGGTGTTCACGGAAGTGAGAGAATAACCTCAAATGTGCTTTTAATGTTTATAGAGGAACTTTGCTCTGCATTGCTTGGTGACGGATATTTGGCCGATATTAAGGTTTCAAAGGCTCTCAGAGGCAGAGGGGTGGTATTTGTGCCTTGTGTAAACCCCGATGGCTGCGATATATCTCTTTTAGGTAAAAAAGCATGTGGTGAATTTGGGGATAAAATAGAAGCGCTCTGCAAAGGTAATTTCACCCGTTGGAATGCAAACTTAAGGGGTGTTGACCTTAACCACAACTTTGATGCAGGGTGGGAAGCCTTGCGGGAAAAGGAGATAGAGTGCGGTGTATTAGGTCCCGGACCCACTCGCTTTGGTGGATATAAACCCCATAGTGAGCCTGAAACAGTGGCTCTTACTGAGTTTTGTGAAAGGGTAAATGTCAGACATTGTATGGCACTTCACTCTCAAGGAGAAGTGATTTATTGGAATTACGGCAATAAAACCCCTGCAAAATCACGCAAAATGGCGGAGATTTTAGCCACAAGCTCGGGTTATGCTTTAGATGTTCCCATAGCTATAGCCGACGGTGGCGGGTTTAAAGACTGGTTTATTGAAAAATTCCGCAAACCTGGGTTTACTGTAGAAATCGGTTACGGTAAAAATCCTTTGCCAATAGAGGACGCCGAAAGCATTTACAGGCAAATCAGAGAAATGCTCTTGCTTTATATTATAATGTAAAAATAAAAGGCTGTCAATTAAGACAGCCTTTAAATATTATTCGGATAAATCCTCAACAATAAGTGTTCTGACACCGTTTTCATCAATAACGGGTGCCTTGTCACGAACTGCAAAGAATTTCTCGGCAACCTGTGGGAAAAGGGCATAACTTAAAACATCTTCGGGGGATTTGCCAATGCCTTTTTCGGACATTTCGGTAGCATAAGCCTTAAGCTCAGGCTCTAACAAATCAGCGGGACGGCAGGTTATAACCTTATCATCGCCAATAGCTTTTTTGCGAACTTCCTCATTAACAGGAGCAGGTAATTTACCATATTCGCCACGAAGCATACCCTTAGATTCTTTGGTAATCATCTTATAACGTTCACCCGAAAGAACATTAAGCACCGCTTGAGTACCAACAATCTGGCTTGTGGGGGTTACAAGGGGAGGGTAACCAAAGTCTTCACGAACTCTCGGAACCTCTGCCAAAACATCATAGAACTTGTCTTCAGCATTTGCTTGTTTTAACTGTGATAAAAGGTTTGAAAGCATACCGCCGGGAACTTGATAAATAAGTGTCTTGGTGTCAACATTAAGCACCTTGGGGTCAAGTATACCTTCAGCCTTCATTCTGTCAGCAACACCTCTGAAGTGAGTTGCAACCTCACCCAAAGCATTTAGGTCAAGACCTGTGTCACGCTCGGTTCCTTGTAGGGTTGCTACCAAAGACTCGGTAGAGGGGTTAGCTGTGCCATTAGCGAAGGGGGACAATGCACAGTCAACAATGTCAACACCCGCCTCAGCAGCCTTTAAATAGGTCATATCGCCTGTGCCGGTGGTGTTGTGAGTGTGAAGATGAATTTTGCACTTAACATTTTCTTTAAGCTTTTTAACTAAAGAATAAGCGTCATAAGGAAGCAAAAGGTTTGCCATATCCTTAATACAAATAATGTCTGCGCCCATTTTTTCTAACTGCTTTGCAAGGTCAACGAAGTAATCCTCATTATGAACGGGGCTTTCTGTATAACTTAAAGCGGCCTCACAAATACCGCCGTATTTTTTGGTAGCTTTAATAGCGGTTTCAATGTTGCGAACATCATTAAGTGCGTCAAAAATACGGATAACATCAATGCCGTTTTCAATAGATTTTGCAACGAAAGCCTCAACAACATCATCAGCATAATGTTTGTAGCCTAAAAGGTTTTGACCTCTGAGCAACATTTGAAGCTTGGTGTTGGGCATATGCTTCTTGATTGTGCGAAGTCTCTCCCAAGGGTCTTCGTTCAAGAAACGCATACAAGAGTCAAAGGTTGCGCCGCCCCAACACTCAACCGACCAATAGCCGATTTTATCGAGTTTGTCAAGAACGGGAATCATATCTTCTATTCTCATACGGGTTGCCGCTTGAGACTGATGGGCATCACGGAGAATAGTATCAGTTATAAATAATTTCTTGTTTTCCATTTTTAACCTCCGTTAACCGAATAATGCAATGAGTACGCCTGCGGCAATAGCCGAGCCGATAACACCTGCAACATTGGGTCCCATAGCGTGCATAAGCAAGAAGTTTGAGGGATTTTCCTTTTGACCAACCGACTGTGAAACACGGGCAGCCATAGGAACAGCCGAAACACCTGCAGAGCCGATAAGGGGATTAATCTTATTCTTGCTAAACAAGTTCATTAATTTAGCAAGTAATACGCCGCATCCGGTACCAAAGCCAAAAGCAACGATACCCATACCCATAATTTTGAGGGTCTGAAGATTTAAGAATGCTTCAGCGGTAGCAGTTGCGCCAACAGAAATACCGAGGAATATTGTTACAATATTCATAAGCTCGTTCTGAGCGGTTTTGCAAAGACGCTCACAAACGCCTGACTCTTTCCAAAGGTTACCAAGCATAAGGCAACCAACCAAAGGTGTGGCTGAAGGAACTAATAATGCAACGAAAATAGTAACAGCGATGGGGAATATAATCTTTTCGGTCTTAGAAACCTTGCGTAAAGGCTTCATAACAATAGCTCTTTCCTTTTTGGTTGTAAGGAATTTCATAATAGGTGGCTGAATTACAGGCACCAAAGCCATATAACTGTATGCCGCAACAGCGATAGGTCCTAAAAGGTCGGGATAAAGCTTTGAAGTGGTGTAAATTGCGGTAGGACCGTCAGCACCGCCGATAATACCGATAGATGCGGCAGCTTCTTGGGGGAAACCAAGATATACGCAACCAATAAATGTAGCAAAAATACCAACCTGTGCAGCGGCGCCCAAAAGCAATGATTTCGGGTTGGAAATCAAAGGTTCAAAGTCGGTCATGGCACCGATACCTACAAATATCAAACAGGGATAAATACAGGTTTTAACGCCAATGTAGAGATAATCAAGGAATCCGCCTTGAAGTAAAATTTCGCCGTATCCGATTTCGTGTCTCATAAAAGCACTCCACAAATCAGTGTGATACATAGCGTCAAATGGGGTAAATGCGGTAAGGTTGGTAAGAAGCATACCAAAAGCAATACCAACTAAAAGCAAAGGCTCGAACTGTTTCTTAATACCAAGCCAAAGCAAGAAAAGTGATACAGCAATCATAACAAGGGAGGGCCAGTTTTCACCTATTTTTCCAAAAAGAAGGTAAAATCCGGTTCCCTTCAAAAATTCAATTAATTGTTCCATTTCTTTCTCTCCAAATAAAGAAATTTATGCAATAACGCAAAGAACAGCACCGGTTTCAACCGAAGCACCGTTTTGAACATTTACAGAAGCTACAGTTCCGTCAACAGGGCAGATGATTTCATTTTCCATCTTCATAGCCTCTAATACCATCAAAACATCACCTTTCTTAACAGAAGCGCCGTTTTGAACATTTACAGAAAGAATAGTTCCGGGCATGGGAGAGGAGATGGTTTCACCGCCTGCAACAGGAGCAGCAGGTGCAGCAGGTGCAGGAGCGGCAGCGGGAGCAGGGGCAGCTGCAGGAGCGGGGGTAGCAGCGGGTGCAGGTGCAGCCTTAACATCTGCAGCATCTACAACCTCTAAAGTAATTTCATAAGCAGTACCGTTTACAGTAACATTATATTTTTTCATTTTTAAAACACCTTTTCTTTATATTTTTTTGAACGATAAAATTCGAATTGCTGAAATATCAGTGCCAAGTTCTTCTGCGATAGCGGCAGAAACTGCGGCAATAATTTCTTGACGGTTTTGGATAGGCTCGTTTGTGGCAACAACAGGAGCTGGGGGAGTGTTTTCAGGCTTGTCCTTTTGACCTATCATACAAAAAGCACTTACAATTTTGCAAAGAATTACTATGCAAACAAGGCCTACGAATACTACACCTACGCCCAAAGCTACAACGAATAAATTTGAAATTTCCGGCAACAGAATGCACCTCCTTAAAAATTCCGTAAATGGCAAATAAAAAAATTTACCCTTTTACAATAATTATAATGATTGTAGTTTGTCGAAACGCTGAAAAGCGCTTCGACAAGCCACTTTTCAAGTGGCTTTGGAAAAATTGAATTTGTAAATTCAATTTTGCACAACACTCATTGCAATGGATATGTACAAATTTCAAAAGAAATTTGTTACAAAATCAAAGATTTTGTGTCGAAACAAGAATGTTTCGACTAATCACATCCATTATAGCAGAAATGTCAATTTATTGCAATAAAAAAAGCAGTAAATTTTACTGCTTTTTTACATTATTTTTTCATTTGTCTTTGCTCATCTAAAGAAAGCGAAAAAGAGGGGATAAATTCCTCTAAAAACACCTTTGCTTCTGGCAATTCCAAGTTTTTAATAGCATTTAATGTTGATTTATAAGCAACCTCAAATTCAATGTTTCCCATATTCAATTCTTCGGTGCATTTTATAAGGGCTGAAAATTTGTCTGCGGCTTTAACAAGCTTTGCAGTTAACGGGTCGGGGTTATAAATTGAGTGAAACTCGTCTTTAAAATCTTCGGGCAACATTTCAATAAGCTGTTTTTCGGCGGCGGCTTCAATTTGCTTGTATGCACCTTTGATTTCATCATTATAATATTTGATGGGGGTTGGCATATCGCCTGTTATAATTTCGCTTGTGTCGTGATAAAGTGCCACAACCGATACAAAATTCGGGTCGGCGTTGCCACCAAATCTTTTGTTGTTAATCAGCGCTAAAGCGTGTGCAATCTGAGCCACCTCCAAAGAGTGCTCACTTAAATTTTCGGGTCTTGTGTTTCGCATAAGCCCCCAACGGACAATATTTTTCATTCTGGACATTAAAGCGTAAAAATGGTTTTGCATAAAATACTCCTTTAAAGCTTTGTGTTGAATATTATAACATTTAATGGTATAATATTCAATAGAACTTTATAAAAGGAAAAGAAATTATGATATTTTCTGAGGCTAAGGCTACTCAACTCAAACCCCAAAAAGAAAAATACGGTTCCACATTTCTCATAGCGCTGATTGTGGCTATGGCTTTGTTTGTGCCTTATATGATAATGAGTGAGGGGTATTTCATCTTTTACGGGGACTTTAATGTTCAACAAATACCTTTTTATCAGATGTGCCACAAGGCTGTAAGAGAGGGTAATATTTTTTGGAATTGGAACACCGATTTAGGTGCTAATTTTATTGGGTCATACAGTTTTTATCTTTTAGGCAGTCCATTCTTCTGGCTGACAATTCCTTTTCCTAACAGCATTATTCCTTATTTAATGGGACCTTTGCTTATTTTAAAATTTGCACTTGCCGCACTTACAGCGAGTATGTATATCAGGCGTTTCACAAGAACACCCGAAGCCGCCCGTTTAGGCGGAATACTCTATGCTTTTTCGGGATTTAGTGTTTACAATATATTCTTTAACCATTTTCACGAGGCTATTGTATTTTTCCCGCTTTTGCTTTTGGCATTTGAACTTCTGATTACTGAAAATAAGAGATTTTGCTTTGCGCTTATGGTTTGCCTTTGCGCAGTTTCAAATTACTTTTTCTTCTTCGGAATGGTAGTTTTCTGCATTATATATTACTTCGTAAGAACATTAAGCGGAAGCGTGAAATTCAAGATTTCAAATTTCTTAGTGGTTGTTTTTGAGGCGGTTTTGGGTCTTTGCCTTTCAGCAATGATTTTGTTGCCTTCTATAATGGCTATTGCAAACAATTACAGAGTTTCGGAGATATTGACGGGTTGGAACGCCATTATGTATGGCAAGGAGCAGATTTATGCAAATGTGCTTCAATGTTTCTTTTTCCCACCTGATATCCCTGCACGTCCCGTATTCTTTCCCGAAGCAGATGTTAAATGGTCTTCACTTGGCGGTTGGCTTCCTGTTTTCAGTATGGTCGGCGTATTTACTTGGTTTTCAAAACGCAAAAGAAACTGGCTCGGCCGCATAGTCGGAATTTGCATATTTATGTCTTTGGTGCCGATTTTAAACAGCGCCTTTTACGCTTTTAATACTTCGTACTATGCCCGTTGGTTTTATATGCCTATACTAATGATGGCGCTTATGACCGTTTCTTTAACCGAAGACAGCCAGACCGACTGGAGTTTCGGTTATAAGTGGGTTACATCAATTACTTTGGCGGTTAGCCTTGTAATCGGTTTCTTTCCGCAAAAGAACTCTGACGGTACGTTGACTTTCGGGCTTTATACTCAAAGCGACGATAATCTATACGGACCGAGATTTTTCATAGCCTGTATTATTGCTGTTGTCTCTCTCATTATACTGGGACTTGTTCTTAAACTAAGAACTCAAAGCTTTAAGAATTTCTATAAAGTATCACTTGCCTGTGTTTGCATTATTTCGGTTATCTACGGAAATGTCTTCATAGCAACAGGAAGGTCACACTCTTATGAGATAAAAGAGGTTGTAATTGATTCTCTTATTGAGGGTGAGGTTGATTTAGGGGATAAAACACAGTTCAGAGTGGATGTTTATGACGGTGTTGATAATACCTCGATGTATTTAGGTCTTCACGGTATAAATGCTTTTCACTCGGTAGTACCTGCATCTATATTTAAATTCTATTCCTTTATAGATATTGAAAGAAGTGTTGGAAGCCGTCCTGAAATTGAATATGAGGCCATAAGACCTCTTTTGTCGGTCAAATATCTTTTAAACCGTGTTGACGGTGATGATTTTGTTGATACCGAAACTAATGAAACAAAAATGTCGGGTTATAAATATATTAAAACCGAAAGCGGTTATTATATTTATGAAAATCAGAATTATATTCCTTACGGTTTTTCTTATGATTATTATATGTCACAAGATTTTTGTGAGACATATAACGGCGAAGACCGTGCTGATTTAATGCTTGAAGCAATAATGTTAAATGACAAGCAGATTAAGAAATACGGATATATGTTTAAAAATCTTGAGGATGATATAAGTAGAATTGATTTTTCTGCCGAGGGTATGAAAGAAAATTGCGATGAGCTAAAAAAGACTTCGGCAAACAGTTTTAAGGTTGATAACCGAGGCTTTACTGCAACGGTAAGCCGTGATAAAGAAAATTTAGTATTTTTCTCGGTGCCTTATGACAAGGGTTGGTCTGCTACTGTTAACGGAAAACCTTGTGAGATAGAAGAAGTGAACAGCGGTTTTATGGCTGTGAAGGTCCCAAAAGGCGAGAGTGTAATTCGTTTTGACTATGAAACACCATATTTAATGGTGGGGATTATAATTACCCTTGTTTCAGCTGTAATTCTTTTGTTGTATGTAATCGTATTCTCTGTTTATAAGCGTAAGTATAACACTGTTATGGAATATCCCGAGGGAGATGAACTTATTTCCCGATGGAAAAAAGAAGAGTCTAACGAGCCGATTGAGGAATATTTTGAAATACCTGTTAAAAAGAGTATCTTAGATGATGTAGAAATTAAAATTCCTGAAGAAAACAAAGGTTTTGACGGCGGATTTACAATTAATACAGATATAGAAGATGAATAAAAAAGCTCCCGAAAGGGAGCTTTTTTTAAGAGCAAAATCTGCTTGTGATTTGCTTTTGACAATCTTTTGGAGAATAGTCCCACTGAAGAATATTCTCTCCCGAATAAAAATAATTAAGCTGAGGTGTATATCCTGTGTCAAAACTGTCGATTATTATGAGCTTGATTTTCATTTTTTCGGGAATAATGCTTTTAATATAAACACTTGCTTGTTGACCGATTTGTGTACCTGCTCTTGGCTCCGCCAAACCCGCAAGATTAGGTGTTATTTCAACAAAAATTCCGTAATCTTCAACACTTCTGACAACTCCCGTCACAGTTTGACCCGCTGAAAACATACAGGCATTTTCTTCCCAAGTGCCCAACAGTTCTTTGTGGGAGAGGGTTATTTTGCCGTCGGAGGCAATGTTTTTTATAACAGCTTTGATATTTTCACCTAAATAAAAACGGTCTTTTGGGTGGGAAATGCGGGAAACCGATATTGAGTCTATGGGCAAAAGTGCAATATTTCCGCAACCTATATCGCAAAAAGCGCCAAAGCTTTCAAAATGGGTTATTTTAGCATCAATTATATCCCCAACCTTTTTATCATTTAAAATATGGTTAAGGCATAACTTTTGGGCGGCTTTGCGTGAGAGCAGGGCATAGGGTTTGCCGTTTTTGTCTTCACTAAAACCTGTAACAATAAAGCTTACAGGTTTGCCGACTCTGGAAATCAGGGCAATATCTCTTGTTGTGCCGTTGTCAATACCTAATGCACCCTCGTTTCTTGGAATAATTCCTCTCATACACCCTAAATTCACAATCAGATTATGTGAGGCGTCACACATAATTACGGGTGCTTCCATAACTGTTTGCTGTACCTTGGCTTCAGCTAAAGCAGCAGTTGTGATTATACTTCTTTTGTTTTCGGTTTTAAGACCCTCTGGATAAAATTCATTCATTATTAATTCACCTTTCTATTAAATCCTTTGGAATTAATCTCCATAAAAAGTATATTATATTGAAGGTGAAAAAATGCGTGAAAAAAGTCTTATTTTTAAAAAAATTAAACCGCAGTGTAAAACACCGCGGTTTTTAGTTTATCCAAATTTTTTGTTGTAGTTATCCATTGCCGATTCGATGATTTTAATAGCATCTTCACGACCTTTAATTTCCTTAACTGCTGTCTGCTTATTTTCAAGGTGTTTGTAAACCTTGAAGAAGTGCATCATTTCGTCAAAGATGTGGGCTGGAAGTTCGTCTATATCGTGATAATTGTTATATGTGGGGTCATTAAAGGGAATAGCAATTATCTTTTCATCGTTACTGCCGTTGTCTATCATAGTCATAACGCCTATGGGATAAGCACGGGCTAATGTTAAAGGTTCTAATGTCTCAGAACAAAGCAAAAGAACATCCAACGGGTCATTATCGTCTCCGTAAGTACGGGGGATAAATCCGTAGTTTGCGGGATAGTGGGTAGAGGTGTAAAGAATACGGTCAAGTATAATATAACCGGTTTCCTTGTCTAACTCATACTTTTTCTTGGAGTACTTAGGAATTTCGATAACGCTTATAAAATCATCGGGCTTTATTCTTTCGGGATTAATATCGTGCCAAATGTTAGACATAAATTATAACACCTTTCCTAAAAAGTCCTTTAGTCGGTCACTCTTCGGATTTTTGAATATTTCTTCGGGTGTACCTTCTTCGGCAATAACGCCATCGTCGATGAATATAACTCGGTCAGCAACCTCACGGGCAAAGCCCATTTCGTGGGTAACTATTGCCATGGTCATACCCTCGTTTGCAAGGTTTTTCATAACCTCTAAAACCTCGCCAACCATTTCGGGGTCAAGTGCACTTGTGGGCTCGTCAAATAGCATAACGTCGGGTTGCATACAAAGAGCACGAACAATGGCAACTCTCTGTTTCTGTCCGCCCGAAAGCTGTGCGGGATAAGCGTCTGCTCTGTCAGCCAAACCTACACGTTCTAACAATTCCAAAGCACGTTTTTCGGCATCTTCCTTGGAAACCTTTAAAAGCTTCATAGGTGCTAAGGTCATATTTTTGAGTATGGTCATATGTGGGAAAAGGTTAAACTGTTGGAAAACCATACCGATTTTCTGGCGGTGGAGATTAATGTTGGCACTTTTGCTTGTTATATCGGTACCCTCAAAATAAATATGGCCGCCTGTGGGTTCTTCCAAAAGATTTAAGGTTCGCAAAAATGTGGATTTACCGCAACCTGAAGGTCCGATAATAACCACAACCTCGCCCTTTTTAATGTCAATGTTTATGCCCTTTAAAACATCAACCTTACCGAAGGCTTTTTCCAGTCCCTCTACCTTAATAAGTGTTTCGTTAGTGGTCACTGTTACGAAGCCTCCTTTCCAACATTCCAACAAGTTTTGTAAGAATTATTACAACAACAAGATATATTACCGCAACCGAGATCAAGGGGATAAAGTAGGAAAAGGTTCTTCCTGCAATAGTGTTTCCCGCTTTGGTAAGGTCAATAACTCCAACATAACCTGCAACCGAGGTCTCTTTAAGCAAAACAATAAACTCGTTGCAAAGGGTGGGAAGAACAACCTTGAACATTTGGGGCACAACAATATATATCATTGTTTGAATATAATTAAGACCTAAAGAACGGCCGGCTTCAAACTGTCCGTTATCAACAGCCATAATTCCGCTTCTGAAAATTTCTGCAACATAAGCACCCGAGTTAATACCGAAAGCAAAGGTTGCAACCAAAACGCCGTTGTCGGTTGAAGCAAAGATTATGAAATAGAAAATCATTAACTGCACAACAACAGGTGTTCCACGGATTACGGTTAAATATAATTGACAAATGGCATTAAAAAATGAAAACAAATAGTAAGAAACACCTTTGTTTTTTTGAAGATGTGATTTGTTCTTGTCGTATGTAGAACGAACAATAGCCACAATAACACCCAGCACTATACCTAAAATAAGTGAGCCGAGTGTAATTAAAAAGGTGTTTTTAAGACCGTCTAATATAAAGTCAAAACGGTTGTTTTCAAACATTACTCGTTTGAATTCTTGAATAAACTCTGACACATTTAAACTCCTTTCATTAAAAACATAGAAAAACGGGGCGAAATGAAACGCCCCGCAAAGCATAAACTAAAATTTAATTAGGAAAGAATGTACTTCTCTAAATCTTCGAAGGTGTTGATTTTGCCGCCTTCTTCTTTGATGATTACAACCTGAATACCGGTAGCATAGCTTGAAGAGAAGTCAACCTTTTCAAGTCTATCATCGGTAACGGTCATACCAGCCATACCCATTGTGTATTTGCCGCTTTGAACACCGGGGATGATGGAGTCGAAAGCAACGTTCTCAATAACAAGGTCATAACCTAACTTGTCAGCAATAATCTTAGCAACCTCAACGTCGATACCGTAGTAGTTGTCGCCGTCAATGTACTCATAGGGAGGGAATTCAGCATTTGTAGCCATGATAAGGTCAGGCTTATCTGTGTCAACCTTCTCTACGGGAACGCCTACAAGCTCAGCATCAGTGCCGTTGATGTACTTGTCGATGATAGCCTTAACAGAACCGTCAGCAATCAAATCTTTTAAAGCATTGTCAACTTTTTCTTTCATATCGCTTCCTTTTTTGAAGCAGATAGCATAATCCTCGTTAGCATATTCAGTGTCGAGAATTTTTAAACCTTCGTTAGCAGCAACGAAAGATTTAGCGGGTTCGTTATCGATAATAACGCAGTCAACCTTGCCGGTTTTTAAAGCTTCAACAGCAGCAGCGCCGTTGTCGTAACGGGTAACAGCATCTTCGCCGAAATCACCTGAAGCGTAAATGTCGCCAGTGGTAGTTGTCTGAACGCCGATTTTAACGGTATCAGCTTTCTCGCCGCAACCTGCAAAGCAAAGGCACATGCAAATTGCTAAAACTAATGCAAAAATCTTAGTAAAAGTTTTCATAAGTAAAATCTCCTCTTAAAAAGTTGTTGGGATGATTATAGCACTTTATTTTGCAAAAGTCAATAGAAATTTAGCATAAATATGCAATTTTTTTGAATATTTATAGAATACTGTGCATACTAAAGGAGTTGTCCTCCATTAATTGATGCAAAAGAGTCTTGACAGTTCCTGAATATTCATAAAAAATCTCGCTGTTTTCGGTAGATGAATAAACCACAAGCGAATTTATGGCGCTTTCAATTTCATCAATGTTGTCATGATGGGCAAAAATTGAAAGATAGCTTTCTCTCTTGCTCCAATATTCTTCAAGCTCTACTGCTTTTTCTTTTGGGGAAGAATTTTCACTGTATTCGGTTACACACTCGGCTAAAAGCGTATTTGCTTCATCTATTACATTTTTAATATATATAGTGCCGCTAAAATGTATGATTGCAATTATAACAGTCAGCACTCCCGCCGCTATAAGACGCTTCATTACTTATCACTTTTCCTTATAATCTCATATTTTTTGTCCTTGTCTATTGTCATTAAAAAGACATCGTTCATTTTAATGCGTTCACGCTCTAAATATAGAGTTAATTCTTTGTTTGAAATATCAAAAGCCTGACAGGTTTCTTTTAAAACCTTGCCGTCGCTGATAATGGGAAGGGGGAGTGTGGCGGGTTTAGGTGTCAAGTCAATGTCCTTGGGAGTTAGGGTCTGCTTGTGGGCTTTAAGTAAAACACTTAAATCACCGTTGACCTCAAGCACAGCAAAGGCAACATCATTAATATCGAAAACATCCTGACTGCGAAGAAGCTCAACCAGGTCTAAGATAGTCATTCTCACTTTTTTCATAGCCGACTGAACTATTGCGCCGTTTTCAATAATAATAACCGACTGTCCGCTCATAAGCCGCCTTACCGCCATATTTTTCATAGCCAAGGCAGAAAGCGAAATCTCCAATACCACAAGAACAAAAATCGAGCAAATGCCGTTTAGAACGGGTTGATTGCTGTCTTGCAAGGGTATTGCAGCAATTTCGGAAATAACAAGAGTTACAACCAGTTCATTCGGCTGCATATCACCGATTTGCCTTTTGCCCATAAGCCTGATGCCTAAAGTTAGGATAATATATAATATAAGTGTTCTTATAATTATGGAAATCATTAAATCACCTGAAAATATTATTTTCCATTTAGTTTATTCTATTCATTATCGCTTGAGGTTAAAAAACGGTTACATTAATTTGGGTTTATGATAAAATTAAAGGGATATTTTTTAAAATTTATATGGTTTTCTTTCTATATTTGTGTTATAATTTAAAAAACAAAATATTACTGCCACCGGGTAGTGAAATGCATTAGCATTCGTTTACACATCGTTAGGTCTTAGAAGATGTGTTTGCGCATGCTTATTTTTTTGGAGGTTTATATAAAAACCATGCGTAACTATTTTTCTAAGATTGAGATTGTATTATGGTCGGTATCAGTTCTTTTTATAACAATGTCTTTTTATGTTTTTGACCGAGGAAGTTATTTAACATTGGTGGCTTCTCTGATTGGTGTAACATCCTTAATATTTAATGCAAAAGGAAATCCTATAGGTCAAGCACTAATGATAGTTTTCAGTTTGTTATATGGTATTATTTCCTTTACTTTTGCTTATTATGGCGAAATGATTACCTATCTTGGAATGACTATGCCGATGGCATTTTTTGCTTTAATCTCTTGGCTTAGAAATCCATATAACGGAAACAAAGCAGAGGTTAAGGTTAATAGCATCAGTAAAAAAGAACAAATACTAATGTGGTTACTCACAATTGTCGTTACGGTTGTATTCTTTTTTATATTGAACTATTTTAATACGGTAAATATTATTCCAAGCACAATATCTGTAACAACAAGTTTTCTCGCCGTATATTTAACCTTTCGCAGATGTCCGACATTTGCGTTAGCATACGCCGCCAATGATATGGTTCTAATTGTTTTGTGGATTATGGCAAGTATTTATGATACCAAATATATCTCGGTGGTGGTTTGTTTTATTGCCTTTTTTATCAACGATATATATGGATACATTAGTTGGCGGCAAATGAAACGGCGACAAACAGCGTAATAACAAACTGCGGCAGAGAGGTATTATTCTCCCTACCGCAGTTTTTAAAATATATCTTTGCTTAATACATCTGCATTATCCAATAAATAATTCCATAAACAATAGAAGCCACAGTGCCGTAAACAATAACGGGTCCTGCGATTTTAAACATATTTGCGCCGACACCCAAGACAAAGCCCTCGGTTTTAAACTCAATAGCGGGGGAAACCACTGCATTCGCAAAGCCTGTTATGGGTACCAAAGTTCCCGCACCTGCTCTTTTTGCGATTTTGTCAAACAACTTTAAACCTGTAAGCAATGCGGCTATAAAAATCAGCGTTACGGGAACTGCCATCTTAACGGTGCCCTCGCTGAAACCTAAATACTTGTAAAGCTCCATTAAAAGCTGTCCTATAACACAAATAAAACCGCCGACCAAATAAGCCCAAATAAAGTCTTTGACTTTGGGCGATTTGGGAGACAGTTTCTTAACCACTTTATCATATTTTTTATTAGTAAAACCCACTAAAATCACTCCTTAAAAGTAGTTTTAGTGGGTTTTTGTCTTTTATTCTTGAATTTTAATACTAATTTCGCCCGAGTCTAAAAATTCCTCGGTATTGTCAGGGTATTTGACTTTTAAACGGAAATTGTCATCAATTAAAACTGCTCTGCCGTTTTTGGTTTCATTATTCTTTATAACCAAAATGTCTTTTCCGATAACTGCAGAGCGGTTTCGGTATTCATTTAAAATATCGTTATTATAATGTGTAAAGATGTTTTTTAAAACCTCTTTTATAAATTTTTCTTTAAGCGTTGGGTCAAATTTCTCGAAAACATATCCCGCAATATTTCTGATTTCACTTTCAAATCCGTTTTCAGGCATAAAGAGGTTTATGCCAATTCCTAAAACAGCATATTCTAATGTGCCGTTTTTCGGGTTGATGCTACCCTCGGTTAAGATGCCGCAAACCTTTTTGCCGTCTATTAAAACATCATTTACCCATTTGATTTGCGTTTTCTTGTCCGACAAGGTTTCAATGGCTTGTGCCACAGCAACTGCGGCGGCAGAGGTGATGCGTGTAGCGTCAAATCCCGAAGTCTCAGGTTTTAGCAGAACACTCATATATATTCCCGTGTTTGCGGGGGAATAGAACTTGCGGTCAAATCTTCCGTGCCCCTCGGTTTGAGAAGAAGCAACAACAACCAAACCCTCTTTTTCGCTCTTTGCACGGCTTTTTAAAAAAGCGTTGGTGGAGGGGAGAGTATCGTAATATTCGATTTTTCCAAATTCATAAATTTCTGTTTTCAAAATATCACCATTTAAAGAATATCAAAGTTTTTGGGGTATTGCAAGATAATATTTGACAAAACAGGTATTTTATAGTAATATATGATTGTTGTTCTATATCTTATTATTTGTAAAAGGAGATGGTTTTGTGGACCCGCTTCCTCGAAGTAGGAATTGGTTTGAAGTTAGGCTGACCGAAAAATTTGAATTAAGCACAGCTTTTACGATGTCAAACATAAGGTTTTTCAGAGTAAGGCGTAATTAGTTATTAATTATATTATTAATGTGTTTAAATTTGGAGGATTAGCTTAATTATGATAAAACAACTACTTTTGCAATTTATATTGATTGCGATTAATGCCTTTTTTGCCGCCACCGAAATTGCGGTAATTTCTCTTAATGAGAAAAAGGTTAAAGCAAAGGCAGAAGACGGCGATAAAAAGGCCGTAAAAATGCTTAAAATGATTGAAGAACCCACAAGGTTCTTATCAACAATTCAAATCGGCATCACCTTGGCAGGATTTTTAGCATCGGCTTTCGCTGCCGATAGTTTTGCCGAAAAACTTTCAAGTTATTTGACTAAGGTGTTCGAAATTTCCGAAAAGAACGCAAGTGCGATTAATTCTGTTTCGGTTGTTGTAATCACCTTAATACTTTCATTCTTCACCTTGGTTTTGGGCGAACTTGTTCCCAAGCGTGTTGCTATGCGCCACAAGGAAAAACTTGCAGAAGCCTTCTGCGGTATGATAACCTTCTTGGCGGCATTTTTAAGACCGATAATCTGGTTGCTCACAGTATCTACAAATGGTGTTTTAAGACTCTTTGGCATTGACCCCAATGAAAAAGAGGAGACTGTCAGCGAAGAGGATATTGTTTTAATGCTTGACGCCGGTGCTGACGAGGGTACCATCAACGAAGATGATATTGAATACATAAAAAACGTATTCAAGCTTGACCGTATGACAGCTGAGGATGTTATGACGCCCCGAAGCGCTATAATTTCTATCGGCTCTGAAACAACCGACGAGGAAATCCTCAAGATAATTGAGGAAGAGGGTTATTCCCGAATGCCCGTTATGGATGACGAAAACGATAAAATTATCGGTATTTTCTATGTCAGAGATTATCTTCTTAAGAGAACTAACAAGGACTTTAAGCGAGAGTCGGTAATAAATACCCCTGTTTTCGTTCCTGAATCGGTGCACCTTGATATTCTTTTCAAGGATATGCAAAAGGAACGCTTCCACATGGCTGTTGTTGTTAATGAATACGGCGAGGCTTCGGGTATTGTTACAATGGAGGATATACTTGAAGAGCTTGTTGGTGAAATTTGGGACGAGCTTGACGAGGAAGTTCAACAGTTTACAATGGTGGACGAGAACGACTATATTGTAATGACAAATGTTTTGGTTGAGGAGTTTTGGGAGTATTTTGACCTTGAGGGCGAAATTGAAACCGAGGCCACAACCATTAACGGTCTTATCACCGAACAGGCTGACTGTATCCCCGAGATAGGTTATACCTTTGAAATTGAGAACTTGACTATCAAGGTTACAAAGGCAAATGACTTTATGACCGAGGAAATTTCCGTAAGGGTTAACCCCAAGGAAAACGAAGAGGAAGATGAAGATTAATCATTTCTCCTGCAGATTTGTTCTGCAGGAGATTTTTTTGAATTTTTTCAAAAATCGCAAATGAGTATTTGGGAGAAAAAACGAGTATAAGTGAGGAAAACGGAGATTTTGAAAAATATATTAAAATTTACTCAAAAAATGATTGACAATGAAAAAGCGGTGTGTTATTATAATCAGGCTGATTTTGAAAGGAAAGCGCTTAAAATAATGCGTTTTCAAATATTTGGAGGTTAATGATATGTCTACATTTATGGCAAAACCTGCTGAAATCCAGCGCAAATGGTACATCATTGACGCAGCTAACAGACCTTTAGGCCGTACAGCCGCTAAGGTTGCAGATGTTCTTCGTGGCAAAATTAAGCCCGAATTCACTCCTCACGTTGACTGCGGCGACCATGTTATCGTTATCAACGCTGACAAGGCAGTTCTCACAGGCAAGAAGTTAGAAAACAAGTTCTATCGTCGCCATACCGGTTTCATCGGCGGTCTCAAGGAAGTTAAATATGCTACCCTTATGAGCACCCGTCCTGAACTCGCTATGGAATTGGCTGTTAAGGGTATGGTTCCCGATACAACTATCGGCCGCAAGGCTCTTACCAGACTTCACGTTTACAGTGGTACTGAGTACGCTCAAGTTGCTCAGAAGCCCGAGAAACTCGAATTTTAAGAAGGGAGACAGAAATCATGTTTGAAGCTAAGCCTTATCTCTACGGAACAGGCAGAAGAAAGAGTTCTGTTGCCCGTGTTCGTCTTTACAATGGTACTGGAAAAATCACAATCAATGACAGAGACATTGATGATTACTTTGGTCTTGAGACCTTAAAGCTTATCGTTCGTCAGCCCATCACTCTTACCGAGACTGCTGACAAGTTCGATATCGTTTGCCGTGTTGCTGGCGGCGGTGTTACCGGTCAGGCTGGTGCTATCCGTCACGGTATTGCTCGTGCTCTTTTACAACACGATGAAGCTTTAAGACCTGCTCTTAAGAAAGCCGGCCTTCTCACTCGTGACCCTCGTATGAAGGAAAGAAAGAAGTACGGACTCAAAGGCGCACGTCGTGCACCCCAGTTCTCAAAGAGATAATCACTTATCACAGAGAGTATTAAAAACCCCGAAACCATCACGGTTTTCGGGGTTTTATTCGCACTATATAAAAACTTTTATAAAAAACTTTCAAAAATTGAAAATAATACTTGATTTTATAAATTGTTTGTGGTATTATATTTTGGCGGTCAAAAAAAGACCCACTTTGCGCTGATAGCTCAGCTGGATAGAGCGTCTGGCTACGGACCAGAAGGTCGGGAGTTCGAATCTTCTTCAGCGCGCCAAAATAGCAGTTAACCTTTATGGTTGACTGCTATTTTTTATATTCTGAAGAAGATTCTAAAGGTGGGGAGCAATCCTTTAGGATTGCGGAAGAAAACAGTCCTAAAAAACAAAAGCTGTCAAACCGTTTGGTCTGACAGCTTTTTAATTTAATCACTCAAATAATACTTAACTAAAGACTGAAGAAGTGTGTCTCGGTCAATCCTGCGGATAAGATTACGGGCATTATTATGAGTTGTGATATAGGTTGGGTCTTCTGACAAAATGTAACCCACGATTTGATTTATAGGGTTGTAGCCTTTTTCTTTCAATGCGTCATAAACCTGTGTCAAATTATTGCGGATAATCTGCTCGGTCTGGTCACCGATGGAGAAGGTCATGGTCCTATCATTCATAAATAACACCTCTTTAATAGATACTATAATTATTTTATCTTATTTTTACCCAAAGTGCAAGTATTATTTTCTAAGCTCGGCGCCAACCGATTCAAGCTTCTTGATAATCTTAGCGTTAGCCTCGTCAATTTCCTTGTCGGTCAAGGTGCTGTCGGCAGAGCGGAGCCATACACTGTAAGCAACACTCTTTTTGCCTTCGGGGATTTGTGAGCCTTCATAAACATCAAAGAGTTCAATTCTTTCACAAAGTCTGCCTGCACCCGATGAAATTGCTCTTTCAATAGTTCCAACAGGAACATCCTTGTCAACAAGCATTGCAAAGTCACGCTCAACAGCGGGGAACTTAGGAAGTGGCTTGTAAACAGTCTTGCGTTTTTGGATAGCAAGTAATATATCAAGCTTAATTTCAGCAACATAAACTCTCTGTTCAATGCCGTAAGCAGATGCTACAGCGGGGTGCACCTCGCCGAAAACGGCAACCTTTTGGTTGTTTGCCTTAACAAGTGACTGTCTACCTGGGTGGAGATAAGGCTCAGTGCTTCTCTCGTATTGTGTATGAGCACCCAAAAGCTTACAAACAGCCTCTATCATACCCTTGAGGCTGAAGAAATCCTCATCCTTGCCGTAGATACCTATAGACATAGTAGCAAGTTCATCGGGTTGCTCGGTCAAGGGGAGAGATTTTGCAATAAAGCGTTTGCTAATCTCAAAAAATCTGCCGTTTTCAATTTTCTTGTTAATGTTTGTTGCAAGAACTGTCAGCATACTGGTTGTAAGCTGTGTTCTCATAGTAGAATACTCGTCGCCCAAAGGATTGATAATCTTAATTTGGTTGCGTCTCTCGTCATTTTCGTCCAAATTCAAGGTATCAATAGCCTTGGAAGCAATAAATGAATAGGTGGCAATTTCATAAGCACCTGCAGCATTTAAAAGCTTCTTAATTTTGTTGGTCTTAATGCGCTCGGGTAAAAGTTTACCACGCATAACGCTGCCTCTCATAGGAGTGCCGATAATGTGGTCATAACCGTATATTCTCATAACCTCTTCGGCAAGGTCGGCTCTGCCTTCTATATCATCACGAATAGAAGGAACACGGCAGGTAATCTCTTTGCCATTAATGGTTGTGGGAAGACCTAAACGGTTAAGGATTTCAACAATTTTGTCATCGGCCACATCTACGCCGATAAGCTCCATAATCTTGTCGGTGGTAACGGTGATGATTTTATCCTCAGGAAGTCCTTGGTTGCAGTCAATAACGCCGTCAATAATGTCACCTGCATCAAGGTCGGAAATAAGCTGCAATGCACGTTCGGAAGCGTAAGCCACATTTACAATGTCAATGCCTTTTTCAAATCTGCCACTTGCTTCGGTTCTGATACCCAAAGCACGACCTGTGTGGCGAACATTGTCACGACGGAATTTAGCAGTCTCCAAGAATAAATCCTTGGTGTCGTTTTCGATTTCGCTTTCTTTACCACCCATAATACCTGCAAGGCAAGAGGGCTTCTCGCCATCGGCAATAACAAGCATATCGGGGGTGAGGTTATAATCTTTACCGTCAAGAGTGGTGATGGTTTCGCCCATCCTTGCATTTCTGACAATGATTTTCTTGCCTTCCAAATCATTGTAGTTAAAAGCGTGTAAGGGTTGACCTGTTTCAAGCATAACAAAGTTGGTAATATCAACAATGTTGTTAATGGGTCTCATACCCGAAGCCAAAAGGGCTTTTTGCATCCAGTCGGGAGACTCTTTAATTCTAAGGTTTTTAACAATTCTACCAACATAACGGGGGCAAAGATCATAGTTTTCAACATCAATGCTGATGTAATCTTTAATATCTCCACCAACAGTTTTGTATTCGGGAACGGGAGCCTTAAATTCGGTGCCTAAAACAACACCAATTTCCTTGGCAACACCCAAAAAACAGTTACAGTCAGGACGATTAGCAGTGATTTTAAAGTCGATAATGTAATCATCAAGACCCAAAACCTCGCGCATATCGGTACCAACGGGATGGGTTTCTTTGAGAATTAAAATTCCGTTAACGCTGGCGCCTTCATAGTCAGCTTCGGTAAGGCATAATTCTTCGCCCGAGCAAAGCATACCGTTAGATGGAACACCACGGAGTTTACCACTTACAATGTGGGCGCCACAAGGAAGATAACTGTCATTTAAAGCAGCAGGAACAAGGTCGCCAACCTTAATGTTTTGAGCGCCTGTTACAATTTGAACCAACACATCTTTACCAATATCCATTTGGCAAATTTGCAAATGGTCACTGTCTTCGTGGGGTTTAATGTCCACAATACGGGCAGTAACAACATTAACGAGTTTATCACCTTCGTTTTCAATGCTTTCAACCTCGAAACCTGCCATAACCATACGGTCGCAAAGTTCCTCAACCGAAACATTAATATCAACATAATATTTTAAAGTGTTAAGTGAAATTTTCATTAAAGTTGCACCTCCTTAAAATTGGTCTAAGAAACGCTTGTCGTTTTCGAAAAG
>JAZSDI010000055.1:0-6834 GCA_045531045.1 Acutalibacteraceae bacterium
TGAGAAAAGGGCAATTCCAAGTCCGTTTGCAGAAAACTCTCCGCTTGGGAAAACCAAGGAATAAAGACCGAAAATCTCAATAACGAAAATCAAAATCGGTGTTACGAATTTCACCATGAAAGAGAAAACGGGTCTGAAGAAACCGAGCTTTTGGCCGTCCTCCTCCATCTCTTTGCAAACCGTTTTGGGTCCTAAAATCCAACCAACAGCAACACAAGCAAAGAAAGCACAAACAGGCATTAAAACGGTGTTTGTAACGGTATCGAAAAAGCTTAAGAGGTCCATACCGAATACCTTGATAGCGCCCTCGGCTGACATATCCTGACCTGCAGAAATTCCAACGGGGATAGAAATTGCAAAGCAAATTAACGCTAGTGTGGAAATAGCCTTTTTGCGAGAAACTCTGAATTTTTGAATCACAAACTGGCAAACAACCTCAAACAAGGACATTACAGAGGTTACCGCCGCAATAACAACCATTGCAAAGAAGCAGAAGCTCACCACTTTACCAACAACACCTAAGGATTCAAATACCATCGGCAAGGTCTGGAACATAAGCTTCGAGCCTTGAATATTTTCAGGCATTACACCCATTGTTGCCTTGTAGTGATAAAGTGCGGGGAAAATTGCAAATCCTGCAAGTAATGCCACAAGTGTATCGAAAATACAAATAGTTGCGGTGGATTTTACAAGGTTTACCTCTTTGCCTGTGTATGAGCCGTAAACTATCATGGCTCCCATACCAAGCGAAAGCGAATAAAACGCCTGACCCATTGCCGCCAAAATTTCGGTGCCTGAAAGCTTTGAAAAATCGGGGTTTAGGTAGAATTTAAGACCCTCTGCAACACCTTCGCCTAAACAAAGGGAGAATATAGCCGTTGCAAGAAGAAGCACAAAAAGGGTGGGCATAAGTATCTTAGACGCCTTTTCAATTCCTCCCTTTACACCTGCCATAACAACAAAAACTGCCATAGCGATAAAGATTGCGGTGAAAATTGTAACAAGCCAGCCGTTTGAGGCAAAAGCGCCGAATGTTCCTGTGTTACCCTTAAATGAGTTGACCGTAAAACGAACGGTGTATCCACCCAAAACCGAGTAATAACAAGCAATAAAACCGGGAATTAATATTGCAAGAACGCCAAACCAACCGATTTTCTTGTCAATTTTCTTGAATGCGGTAATGGGGTTAGCCTGAGCCCGTCTTCCAATGAAGATTTCACAGGTCATTGTGATAACGCCAATTAAAAGAACACACGCAATATATACAAGCACAAACGCTGCACCGCCGTATTCGTGGGTTTTGTAAGGAAAGCCCCAAAGGTTTCCAAGGCCTACCGCCGAGCCTGCCGCAGCCATTACAAAACCAATGCCACTGGCAAAGCCGTTTCTTTTTTTCTCCATAAATTTCACTTCCGTTTAAATCAGTTAGCATATTTTAACATAAATCTAAAGAAAAAGCAACAAAAACCGCCTTTTTAGGAGCGGTTTCTTTATCAAATACGCTCTGGCTCTTTTCCCTCAAAAACAGCCTTTGCATTTTTTGCAAAATCGTCAAAGTTCAAATTTCTTGAGCGGGTAAGAGTTTTCGGTTTTCCAAGCCCCACTTCATACATCCAAACGCCGTTATATCCTATATTTTTAAGTCCTTCTAAAATTTCAGCCCAGTCAATCTTGCCTTCACCGGGGAGCCAGTGTTTTTCGTCCACAAAATCATAGTCGGAAATGTGGAGAGTTATAATCTTATCTCCAACTTTTTTCAAAAAATTGCCGTTGGTATCCTTTAAAAGGTGATTTGTGTCAAAACAAACTCGCAGTTTATCATTAGTCTCAAGGATTTCAAGCATTTCGTCGGCGCAGTTGCCAAGACAGGTACGGGGCAAATCCTCCACCGCAATCACCGCACCGTATAGTTGGGCAAAATCCGCCAACTCGCTAAGACTTTTTTTAGAAGCCTCTAAACGCTGTGGGCGCTCTTCAGGAGAAATAGGCTCAGCGCTTGGATGAATCACAAATTTATCAACGCCAATTTCGGTTGCTTTTTCAATATATTCCTTGCAAAAGTCTAGCGAAAACCTACGAATCTCCTCATTAGTAGAGGAAATGTCAATTTCCGCAAAGGGTAAAAAAGGCAAATGGAATGACCAAAGCTCGATTCCGTATAATTTTGAAAGCCTTGCAACCTCTTTGTAATCAAAGGTTTTGAGCGCTTCATGAGACAACGAAAGTTCAATGGCTTCTATACCACTAGCCTTTAGCATTTGAAAGGTTTCCTCACTAATACCTCTTCCGCACGAACAGCCAACTTTATACACACTAAAACTCCTTTATACTTTTTTAGGATAATATTTTCCGTCTATGTAGTCAAAATCTTCCTCTAAAATCTTATAATATTTTGCGTTGAAACACTTTAAAATTATATCTTTTTCTTTTCCTGGTATCATAAGAAGATAAAACTTATCCCCTGCTTGTGAAAAATTAACAGCACTGTAATCACACGAAGGTCTTTTGGATTCTCTTCTTTCATAAATGTTTACATCATATGTACCATTTCTAGAAAATTTTATAGTACAATTTTCATACGTTCTGGTGTATTTAGTCCAAACTTTTCTTCGCGTTATATTTATAAATACATCCTCGACAATATAAAATTGATTGTTTTTTAATTTGTTATCTCTTCTCTTTTGCCAAACAAAAATAAATATGCTAATAACAATGAACACTACAGTTCCAACTATGGACACCGTATTTATACCATATTTACCTGTTAAATAAATCCAGCCAGAAAACAAAAATATATTCGCATAAACGAGTTTGAAATTATTTGCTTTGATTAAGAGATTTCTACATACATATAATGAGATTTTTTCCATAACAGCACCTCTGTTATAAATTCAGCCTCACAAGCCTTTAGGGAGGGTCTTTGGAAGGCTTTTTGAAATCCTTTTCTTTAATATATCATTTTATATATTATTTTTCAAGATATACAAATCCAAAAAACAAATTTGTGAATTTCACGGCTTTTCCCTTTTCCCTCACCTCTCCTCTCTCCCTCTCATAAAATAGAAAGAGGAGGTGAAAATATGTCTTTCTTTTGTTGTGAAAATAAACCCAGCTGCGTAACCTTAGCTGTAATTGCCAGTGCAATTCTCGGCGTTGTTGCCGCTTTTTTACAGCTCACCGCTGTAATCACCGTAACCCCCGCTTTTTTGTGGGTAGCTCTTGGAATTGCTATCGTTTATTTGGCTGTATTATTGGCAACCGACAGATGTTGTCGCTCTTGTCAATGTAACTGCGGTGCATTGTCTGCTGTTTTGGCAGGTATCCTCGGCACTGCCCTAACCTCAGTGATTTTGTTGGTGGTTACTTTCGCCGCAACCAGTATCATCGGCGCAATAATCGTGGGTCTTTTGGTTCTGTTCTTGTCCCTTATTGTTACCGCCACCGCTTGTTTGGTATCAAATTGCCGTAGTCGGGAAAATGATGATTAAATTATAGATAAAAAATCCGTCCTCATAAGAGGGCGGATTTTTGGTTAATTTTTACTTTGATTTCTAAAGTGTTTTTATAATTATGCTTTTCTGAATAATACTTTAAATAAATCAATTAAAATATCGAATCCGAATAAGCCTAATGTGGAACATTTACTTCCGCCATAAAAACCCAAAGAAACATAAACGCCAAAACAACAAAGAGAAAAAGCAACAACCAAGCCAACCATTTGAACCTTTTTTTGCTTTTTCTACCATCATAAGTAACAGCAGTATTTACATCTACATACTGTGCCGCTTCCGCTGCAGAAACCATTTTATGATATACATTTGTTTTGAATCCTTTTTGTTTTACTTCAATAAGCAAAACATCATCTTCTTCAAAAAACAATGCGCCTTCAATAGTGGTGTTGGTGGAATTTTGCAACGCCGTTGCTGCAACATTAAGAAAATTGCTTCCACCCGCACCCATATCTTTGGTTATTCTTTCAAGTTTACTAACAGTTGTTGCAAAAATTTTATGGGAACCCCCTGCCAAAGGGAAACTGACAGGACGTTTGCCGGAAACAGTAATTTCTTTGCAACCATCAATACTGATGTAAAGAGATGCAATGTCAATATCTCCAAAAACAATAATCTTTGCCATAATATAACCCCTTTTCAATTTTTTTGTTAATTTTTGTCAACAATTATATTATATTTTTATTACCTATAAATGTCAATATATTATAGCAGGGTTAAATTTCAAGTTGCATTTTAACATGTATAACCCCTTCCTCCAAAAACTCGTCGGAAACGGTTTTAAAATCTAATTTTTCATAAAATCCTATGGCGCTTTTTTGAGAATTAAGGCACAGTTTTTTGCATTTCATATTTTTCTTTATGTCGGCAATAGCCCTTTTCATAATATCGGCACCCAACCCTACACCGTGGGTTATCGAAAGCACCCTTCCAATTTTTACAACCGACTTGCTGTCGTCAGTATAAAATGCTCGGAGATAAGCCAAAACCTTACCCTTTTCCTCGAGGAAAAAGTGTCTCGCCTCAAGGTCGATACCATCTATATCCTGACAGTGCATATTCTGTTCTAATATAAAAATTTGTGACCGAGCCCTTAAAATCTCATAAAGCTCTGTAAGTGAAAGCTCGCCAAAATTTTTAGCAATAAAATTCATCCTTATCACCTGTGGTAAGTATAGCATAAAGGCGGCGAGAAATCAATGCGGAGCATTGTATGTAATCCGACGGAGTCGGAATGGAATCATTTCGTAGAAATGTATGTAATCAATCCGAAGAAAATACACCTGCGGTGATGCCATACACGCTACGCGTGATTACATACGCCTTGCGGCGATTACATACCAATCCTTCGGATTGGATAAAAAAAGACAAGTCTTTCGACTTGTCTTTTTTTTTGGGTAGTTTGAACTTAATGACACGAATGGAATGTGCCTGAAAACTGAGGATTTTCTTATTTTTTAACATAGTATTTTCCGTCTATATATTCAAAATCATCTTCACATAAGGAAAAATACTTTTTGTTGTAACACCTGCAAATTTTCCCGTCACGTTTAGAAATTACAAGGTAAAACTCATCGCCTGGAGTTGAAAAGAATATGCTTGAATAATCGGCATCATCCTTTTCGTGATTTTTCCAACGGACAGATGTATAATATACATATTCACCGTGCTTTGAAAATTTTATAGTATAAAATATTCTATTGCGTGTTTTTATGTGTATTTCTTCCTTTTCACGAACGTGTATAAATATATCTTCAACAATATAATAAGGCGAAGGCAAATGTTTAGTTTTATACTTTAAAACAATATCAAAAATAGATACGGCAAGTATTATAAAAAGAATTACACCAAAAATAATGAAAAAATTAGTTTTATTATCTGTATGTAACCAAATTTCTAAAGCCAAAAGAATTATAAAAACCACACCGGAAATTATTGTTTTGAAATTTAGCTTGGTTTTTTCACTTAAAAAGTTGTGTTTAGTAATTTTGTTCATTACATCACCGCCTTGGGTGTATTATAGCATAAAAGCGGCGGAGGGGCAAGGGAAAATGAAATATGGCTTCGCCATATGAAATAATCCTTGCGGATTATGAAATATTTTGCCGTTGGCAAAATGTGAAATAAAATTCGTTCCTTCATATGCCGTAGGCATATTTCATACGCGAAGCGTATTTCATATTGCGTAGCAATATTTCACTCGTTCCGCAAGGAACGAATTTCATTGAAAAAGACAAGACACGCTCTCGCGTGTCTTTCTTTTTCTGGCGCCCCAAACAGGACTTGAACCTGTGACACTGCGGTTAACAGCCGCATGCTCTACCGACTGAGCTATTAGGGCAAAAATGTTGGCATCTACTTATTTTCCCGGGCAGCCTCCCGCCAAGTATCTTCAGCGCAAGTGAGCTTAACTTCTGTGTTCGGAATGGGAACAGGTGGACCCTCACCGCAATCAACACCAACTCTGTTCGTGCCATAAGGCACTCTATATCAAATAGCATACGCTATCTAATATCAAATTATTCAATTTTTTAAAAATGGTGACCCGTACGAGATTCGAACTCGTGTTGCCGGCGTGAGAGGCCGGAGTCTTAGGCCACTTGACCAACGGGCCACATAAACTCCGCATAAAGCGGTATATTAAATCCCCGAATTAACGGAGACACTTAACCAAAGTGGTGCACCATCAGACGAGGCGTTGTCAAAAACCTTTCAGTGAACGGTTTTTGAAGCCAAGAGTCCCGTACCAAGAGCACGAAGTGCGATTGGTTGTAGACTTACTGATGATACTATATTATAAAATGTCAACTAAATGACATCACTTAACCAAAGTGGTGCACCATCAGGGACTCGAACCCGGGACACCCTGATTAAGAGTCAGGTGCTCTACCAACTGAGCTAATGGTGCATGTGGTGCGATAGCATTTAATACTATCACGGTTTCGCACGCCTTTTTTAAATTTTGTCTTTATGCTCAATCTCACAAGGTGGCACCTTGCTTCGCTTTCTCATTTTGCCAAAATTCAAAACGTCGGCAGAAACTTTTCAATCTGTATAATCAATTTTTTGGCCTTTTAGGAAGCCGAAAAACGAAGTTATACAAGGTATATCAAGGTTTGAGGCGAAATAAAAGCCAAAAAAGTGATATACAGACGTGGTAGGATTAAATACTATCGCACCACGCCTCACACCCTGAAAACTGAACAAGTATGTGTAGAGAATCGAAATAGGTTAAGCCCTCGGTCTATTAGTACTGCCTAGCACACATGTCACCATGCTTACACATGCAGCCTATCAACCCGGTAGTCTTCCGGGGACCTTACTA
>JAZSDI010000086.1:0-18942 GCA_045531045.1 Acutalibacteraceae bacterium
TCGGTATCAGGGTTGATACCCTTGATAGCTTCGATGTCGGTAGGAGCGGGCATATAGTCAACAATGGCGTCAAGCAAAGGCTGAACACCCTTGTTTCTGTAAGAAGTACCGCAGCAGATAGGCACCATGCTGTTAGCAATAGTTGAAACACGGATAATATTCTTGATCTGCTCAACAGAAGGCTCTTCACCCTCGAAGTATTTCTCCATCAATTCCTCGTCCTGCTCAACGATGTGCTCGATAAGCTCGGTACGGTATTTGTCAGCCAATTCCTTCATATCATCGGGAATGGGCTCTACTCTAACATCCTTACCAAGGTCATCATAGTACATTATAGCATTCATCTCAACCAAGTCGATGATGCCCTTGAAGGTGTCCTCACTTCCGATAGGAAGCTGAATCGGAACACCGTTACAGTTAAAGCGCTCTTTAACCATAGTAAGAACTCGATAGAAGTCAGCACCCATAATGTCCATCTTGTTAACATAAATCATACGGGGTACTTTATATTCGTCAGCCTGACGCCATACGGTTTCAGACTGAGGCTCAACACCGCCCTTAGCGCACAATACGGTTACAGAACCGTCAAGTACACGGAGTGAACGCTGAACTTCAACGGTGAAGTCAACGTGTCCGGGAGTGTCGATAATATTGATACGATGGTCTTTCCAGAAGCAGGTTGTAGCAGCAGAAGTAATTGTAATACCTCTCTCCTGCTCTTGCTCCATCCAGTCCATGGTAGCGCCGCCATCATGAGTTTCACCCATCTTACGGTTAACACCAGTGTAGAAAAGGATACGCTCGGTGGTGGTGGTTTTACCTGCGTCAATGTGAGCCATGATACCAATATTTCTTGTCATATCAAGAGATACTTTTCTTGGCATATTAACCTCCAATCCGCTTTAAGCGGAATCCAATAAAATGTGTTTTAAATTACCATCTGTAATGAGCGAACGCTCTGTTTGCTTCTGCCATCTTGTGTGTATCTTCACGCTTCTTAGCAGCGCCGCCAACACCGTTAACAGCATCTAAAATTTCACCTGCAAGACGCTCCTTCATTGTTCTTTCGGAACGGTTGCGGCTGTAAGTGGTGAGCCATCTCAAACCTAAAGTTTGTTTTCTTTCAGCTCTAACCTCAAAGGGTACTTGGTAGGTGGCACCGCCCTTGCGGACAGCCTTAACCTCTAACTGAGGCATAACATTTTCCATAGCCTGCTCAAATACTTCAATGGGGTCTTTACCTGTTTTTTCACTGATAATGTCAAATGCGCCGTAAACAATCTTCTGAGCTACACCCTTCTTACCGTCAAGCATAATGTTGTTGATAAGGCGAGTAACAATCTTAGAATTGTATACAGGATCTGCCAATACCTCTCGTTTAGCAATAAAGCCTCTTCTTGGCACTTTGCTTCCCTCCTTCATAGTAATGATATCATAGGTACTCGAGTAACTTCCCGTTGCACCAAGCAAAAGGCACATTATATATATAATAGCCACTGCTCGGATTGCAGTAGAAATATTCTCAAATCAAAAATTACTTCGCACCTGTTTTTGGACGCTTTGCTCCATACTTAGAACGGCTCTGCAATCTGTTTGCAACACCTTGAGTATCAAGAGCTCCTCTTACGATGTGGTAACGCACACCGGGAAGGTCCTTAACACGTCCGCCACGGATAAGAACAACGCTGTGCACCTGCAAGTTATGACCGATTCCGGGAATGTAAGCTGAAACTTCGATTCCGTTGGAAAGACGTACTCTTGCGATTTTACGGAGAGCAGAGTTAGGCTTCTTAGGTGTGGAAGTCTTAACGGCTGTGCAAACGCCGCGCTTCTGGGGAGAATCATTGTCTGTAGCTTTTCTCTTCATAGAGTTGTAACCCTTTAAAAGAGCGGGAGCCTTAGCCTTCTTCTCAACAGTTTCACGACCGCTGCGAACCAACTGGTTAAACGTAGGCACTGATTATTTCACCTCCTGTTTTTAATATCACTGCGCATAATAAGACATATTATCGCATGCTAAATTAGTTTATCACAATATTATTTCAATGTCAAACCTTTTTTTAAGAAAATTTAAAAAACACATTATATATATTAATAGAGCAACGCAAAAAAGTTTTTTGTCAACTTTACTATGATAAAGCGATAAAGTTTGTGCATTTCGCCAAAATTAAAAAAATTCAAAAAAACACTTTACAACTTTAGTACGATAGAGTATAATAGCAACATCGACTTCAAATCAAAAGGAGAAACTAGAAATGAAAAAAATTATTGCATTACTTATGGTACTTTGTATGGTGTTTGCTTTCGCCGGTTGCGGTCAAAAAGCCCCCATCGTAGTAGCTGAGAAAGAATCCGCAGGTGAAACTGTTGCTCAAAAGGAAGCAGATTTCGAAAACTACGAATACACCGCTGTTGACACACAGGCAAAAGCCCTTATGGAAGTTAACGCCGGTTCTGCTGACGCTGCAGTTGTTGACTATGTAATGTCTATCGGTTCTATCGGTGAAGGCACCGATTACGAAAGCCTTGTTGTTGAAGGCAACGGTTATTCAGAAGAAGAATATGGTATTGCTTTCAGAAAAGGCTCTGACCTTACTGCAAAGGTTAATGAAATTATCCGTGAATTAAAAGATTCCGGCGACCTTGCAAAGATTGCTAAGACCTATAAGCTTGATGGTATTCTTTTGGGCGACAAAGAAACTGACGCTTTTGAAGAAGCAGAAAAAGATTCTGATTACAAGTATGTTATGGATAAAGGCGAACTCATTATTGGTATCACCTACTTCGCTCCTATGAACTATGAGAACGAAGACGGCGAACTCGTAGGCTTCGAAACCGAGTTTGCAAAGGCTGTTTGCGAGAAGTTAGGTGTTAAGGCTAAGTTCCAGGAAATCAGCTGGTCTGCTAAGGAAACCGAACTTGCCGCTAAAAACATTGACTGCATCTGGAACGGTATGACCATCACTCCCGAAAGAGAAGAGAATATGAGCGTATCTATTCCTTACATGCAGAACAAACAGGTTAAGGTTGTTAAAGCCGAAGAAAAATAATTTAATTTTTAGAGGTTAATATAATGTCTTTTCAGCAAGTTAGTTTAAGCCTTGCTGTGGGATTTTTAGAAAACTGCAGGTTGTTTCTCGAAACCCTGCTTTTTTCTATTCCACTGGGGCTTTTAATAAGCTTTGGCTCAATGTCAAAATTCAAGCCATTAAGTTTTACTGTTAAAATTTTTGTCTGGTGCATAAGAGGAACTCCTCTTATGCTTCAGCTTTTTGTTGTTTTCTATGTTCCGGGACTTGTTTTCGGTATTCCAATGCGTAACCGAATGCTAGCGGCCCTTATTGCCTTTGTTATCAACTATGCTTGTTATTTTTCAGAAATCTTCCGTGGCGGAATTGAAAGCATTCAAAAAGGTCAATACGAAGCCGGTCAGGTGCTCGGTCTTACCAAATCTCAAATTTTCTTCAAAATTGTGTTATTGCAAGTAATCAAAAGAATAGTGCCCCCTATGAGCAACGAAATCATCACCCTTGTTAAAGACACATCTTTAGCAAGAGTTATTGCTGTTAGTGAAATACTGATGTCAGCAGAGCGTTTTGCCGGCAAAGGTATAATCTGGCCTTTATTCTACACAGGCGCATACTTCCTTATTTTCAGCGGATTACTTACTATTCTCTTTGGATACATAGAGAAGAAATTAAGTTATTTCAAATCTTAAAGGAGGGGAAGAAATGTCTGTTTTAGAGGTTAAAAATATTAAGAAAAGTTTCGGCAAGACCGAGGTTTTAAAGGGCATCTCCTTCTCTCTTGAAAAAGGCGAGGTACTTTCTATTATAGGTTCATCGGGTAGCGGTAAAACAACCCTGCTTCGATGCCTTAACTTTTTAGAATTTGCAAATGAAGGTACAATTTCCGTAAATGACAAAATTATTTTTGACGGTAATTCTCACAAGGAATTAAATGAAACTGAAATTCGTGACAACCGACTCCATTTTGGACTGGTTTTTCAGTCTTTCAACTTATTTCCTCAATACAATGTTTTGCAAAATATAACCCTTGCCCCTACCCTTTTAAAAAGAGGAACTGCCGAAGAAATTGAAGCAAAAGCCAAGGCTCTTATAAAAAGAGTTGGACTTAGCGAAAAAATAAGCAATTATCCTTGTGAACTTTCGGGAGGTCAACAACAGCGTGTTGCTATTGCAAGGGCGTTAGCCCTTGAACCCGAAATTCTTTGCTTTGACGAGCCGACATCGGCGCTCGACCCCGAGCTTACGGGTGAGGTGTTGCGAGTAATTAAAGACCTTAAAAATGAGGACAGCACAATGATTGTTGTTACCCACGAAATGGAATTTGCACGAAATATTTCCGATAAGGTTATATTTATGGCAGACGGTGTTATTGAGGAAATGGGAACTCCCGATGAGGTATTTTTAAATCCCCGTTCTGAAAAAACCAAAAATTTCCTTATGAAAGATATTGAAACGGTGGGTTAATATGGAAAAACAAAAATTGACCGATGCTCTTTTTGAACTGATTGCCTCATTAGAAACACCCGAAGACTGCAAAATGTTATTCGAGGATATGTGCACCAATAAAGAAATTGAGCAGATGGCAGGTCGCATATATGCCGCCAAACTTTTGCTTGAAGGAAAAACCTATAATCAAGTGACCGAGCTTTGCGATATATCTTCAGGCACCTTGAGCCGAGTATCCCGTTGTGTTCAATACGGAAAAGGATATAATAAATTTTTAAAATAACCCTTGAAAAGATGCCAGTATGTGGTAAAATATAATTAAACTAATAAAAAGGAGAATTTAAAATGGAAAAGACAGTTTTAGTGGAAATTTCAGCCCGTCACCTTCATGTGTCACAAAAAGACCTTGAAATACTTTTTGGCGAGGGATATAAACTCACAAATAAAAAGGACCTTTCACAACCCGGTCAATTCGCTTGTGAAGAAAAGGTAACTATCGTAGGACCCAAAGGCTCTTTAAAAGCTTCCATCTTGGGACCTGTTCGTCCTGATACTCAGGTTGAGCTTTCTCTTACCGACGCTCGTACCATCGGCGTTACCGCTCCCATCAGAGAGTCAGGCGATGTTAAAGGCTCGGGTGCTTGTAAGTTAATCGGACCTGCAGGTGAGGTTGAACTTGAGGAAGGCGTAATCGCCGCTAAGCGTCATATTCATATGACCGTAGCTGACGGTGAGAAATACGGTATCACCGATAAACAGATTGTATCTGTTAAGATTGACACCGACGGCAGAAGCCTTGTTTTCGGCGATGTTGTTGCCCGTGTGAGCGACAGCTACGCCTTGGCTATGCACATTGACACCGATGAAGCAAACGCTGCCCGTGTTGCTGGCAACTGCACCGGTATTATCCTTGACTAAGCCATTAGGTCTTTATATCCACATTCCCTTTTGCCTCAAAAAATGCAACTACTGTGATTTCTATTCAGTATCTGCGAACGAGGAAATTAAAAGGGATTATGTAAAAGCATTAATCAGAGAAATTAAACAATGGGGTGACTCTCTTAGTCGCCCCATTGATACTGTTTATTTTGGTGGAGGCACTCCCTCACTCTTGGCAGAGTTTTTGCCCGATATTATGACTGCGGTAAAATCTTCTTTTACTCTTTGCGAAAATGCCGAGATTACAATGGAGATGAACCCCGCTGATAATTGCAAAGAGATTTTAAACTTTGCTTTGAAATCAGGCGTTAACCGACTCTCAATCGGCGCACAAAGCGGAGATGATACCGAACTTAAGGTTTTGGGCCGCCGCCACACAGCAAAGCAAACAGTAGAAACCGTTAGACTTGCCCGTGAATTAGGCTTTGAAAACATTTCTCTTGATATTATGTTGGCTTTGCCACATTCAAATGAAAAAACTCTTGAAAAAAGTCTTGATTTCATAACCGATTTAGAACCCGAGCACATTTCTGCCTATATTTTAAAGGTTGAAGAAAACACACCCTTTAATAAGGTTTATGACACCTTGAAATTGCCCGATGAGGACGGTGCTGCCGACCAATATCTCCAGATGTGCGAGTATCTTAAAAACGCAGGTTATGGACATTATGAGATCTCAAACTTTGCGAAAACAGGCAAAGAAAGCCGACACAATTTAAAGTATTGGAAGCTTGAGGATTATTTGGGAATAGGTCCCTCTGCCCACTCGTTTTTAGAGGGAAAAAGGTTTTATTACAACCGCAATTTGAACGAGTTTATAAAGGGTACTTCTCCCCTGCCCGACGGTGAGGGCGGAAGTGAGGAAGAGAGGGTTATGTTGGCTCTCAGACTCGCTGAGGGTCTTAAAATAGACTTTACCCCGACTCTTGCAAAGAAATGCGATTTACTTTCAAAATGCGGTCTTTTAAATATGAAAGACGGTTTCATATCTTTAACCGATAAAGGTATGCTTTTATCCAACAGTATAATTACAGAAATTTTGGAGTGTATGAAATGAGAACTCTTAAACTTCATTTAATCCGCCACGGCACAACCGATGCCAATATTTTGGGTCAATATATCGGTTCTCGAACCGATGCTCCCTTATCCCCCGAAGGTTTAAATGAACTTAGACTTTTAAAGGAAAATATGGAATATCCCGAAATTGATTGCCTTTATTCGAGCCCCTTGCTTCGTTGCAGACAAACAGGCGCAGTTTTATATCCCGATTTAGGTATAACTTCGGTTGAAAATTTAAAGGAATATGACTTTGGCGATTTTGAGGGCAAAACCGCCGCCGAACTTGAATCAAACCCCGAATTTTTGGCTTGGGTATCGGGCAAAGCAACCCCTCCAAACGGTGAAGACAACACTGAATTTATTAAAAGGCTTTGTCTTGGACTTCAGCAAATCGTTATGGATATGCTCGAAAAGGGCAAAAAAGAAGGCGCAGTTATTATGCACGGTGGAGCAATTATGATGCTCCTTGGCGCCACCGCTGTTCCGAGACACCGCTCGGTTGAGTGGACTGCTGATGCAGGCAGAGGTTATTCGCTCCTTATAACCCCCTCGCTTTACCATAAAAGCGGCATTGTTGAGGTTGTGGATATTGTTTGACAAACCATATCCGCTATGTTATACTAAATTGATAAATTTCCTTTGAGGAGAGTTAAAATGTTAGATATTAAATTTATTTGCGACAACCCTGAAATTGTTAAAGAAAACATTAAGAAAAAGTTCAGAGATAATAAACTTCCTTTGGTTGACGAGCTTATTGCCCTTTACACCGAAAAGTGTGCCGCTAACACCCGTGCAAACGACCTTCGTGCAAATCGCAACAAGGTAAGCAAACAAATAGGTATGCTCATGGGTCAGGGCAAACGTGAGGAAGCCGAAGAAATGAAGCGCCTTGTTAACGAACAGGCTGCCGAACTAAAGGCTTTGGAAGAAAAAGAAGCCGAACTTGGCAAAAAGGTTTTGGAAATTCAAATGAAAATCCCCAACATTGTGGACGATAGCGTCCCCGTTGGTCGTGATGACAGCGAAAATGTTGAGGTTACAAAATACGGTGAGCAGACTGCCTCTGATTTTGAAATCCCCTATCACACCGATATTATGGCTTTGTTTGACGGTATTGATAAAGAATCAGCAGGTCGTGTTGCTGGTGAAGGCTTTTATTACCTTATGGGTGATATTGCAAGACTTCACTCAGCAGTTACCGCCTATGCCCGTGACTTTATGATTGACAAGGGATTTACCTATTGTATTCCTCCCTTTATGATTAGAAGCAACGTTGTGACAGGCGTTATGAGCTTTGAAGAAATGGACGCTATGATGTATAAAATTGAGGGCGAGGATTTGTACCTCATCGGAACATCAGAGCACTCTATGATTGGTAAGTTCATTGATACCATTACTCCCGAAGAAAAATTACCTCTTACCCTTACAAGCTATTCACCCTGCTTCAGAAAAGAAAAGGGCGCTCACGGTATCGAGGAACGTGGTATTTATAGAATCCACCAATTTGAGAAGCAAGAAATGATTGTTATCTGCAAACCTGAGGAAAGTATGGAATGGTTTAACAAGATGTGGAGTTATTCAGTTGAGCTTTTCCGCAGTCTTGATATCCCTGTTAGAACTCTTGAGTGTTGCACTGGCGACCTTGCTGACTTAAAGGTTAAATCCTATGATATCGAGGCTTGGAGCCCCAAACAGCAAAAGTATTTTGAGGTTTGCTCTTGTTCTAACCTTGGTGATGCTCAGGCACGTCGTTTGGGTATTAAGGTTAAAGGCGAAGACGGTAAGAAATATTTGGCACACACCCTAAACAACACCGTTGTAGCTCCCCCGAGAATGCTTATTGCATTCCTTGAAAACAACCTCCGTTTTGATGGCGAGAAGTACAGTGTAGATATTCCTGTGGCTCTCAGACCATATATGGGTGGAAAGGAAAAGATTGAAACTAAATAATTATGAATAGAATTATAACCCTTTTACTTATTTTAACAATAGGTATGGGTTGTGTGGGTTGTAAAAAAGCGACTCCAACGGATAGTTCTTCTGTTGACTCGGTGACATCTTCGGTTACCGAGTCTGTTTTTGAGGAGAGTTTTATCCCCACAACCAACCCCGAGCCTGTTGTGAATGATTTTGACATTACCCTCACTTTTCTGGGTGATATGATTTTGGCCAACCAAAAAGATGTGCATCCAAAAGGCAGATTTGAAGAATACGCCCAAAATAATCCGCCCGAATATTTTTTAAGTCAGGTCAAAGATGTTTTATCGGCAGATGATTTCACTTTAGCAAATCTTGAAAATGTTTTTTCTGACCGTGAACTCACCGCAGTAGAAAAAGACTATTCCCCTGCTTTCTGGTTTAAAACAAGTGTTAAAAACCTTGATGTTTTAAAGGCAGGTAGCATTGATTCGGTGCTCATCACCAACAATCATATTATGGATTACGGTGACGAGGGATATAAAGACACTGTAGATGCAATAACAAACGCAGGTCTTAATTACGGCACAGATTATAATATTATCCACCTTGAAAAAAACGGTTTCAAAATTGATGTTATTTGTACGGGACTTTGGGGTCAGTATAACATCAACAACACTGTAAACCGACTGAAAAAGTCTGAAAGCGATTTTCAAATTGTTTTCTTTCACGGCGGCACAGAAAAAATCCACGCTCCCGAGCAATTTAAAATTGATGCCGCACACGCTTTTGTTGATAACGGCGCCGATTTAGTTGTGGGCGGTCATCCTCATGTTCTGCAGCCGAGAGAAGTTTATAACGGCGTTGAAATTGTTTATTCGTTAGGCAATTTCTGTTACGGCGGCGCTTTAAAACCCGAAAACCGCACCGTTATTTATCAATATACGCTTACAGTTAATAACCAGAGTTTATCCCTCGAAAACAAAGCATCAAATATAATTCCTTGCTATGTTTATACAGGAAATTCTAACAACTTTCAACCCTCTCCCATAACAAACGAAGCAGAAAAACAAAAGGTTTTGGACTTTATGAATCAAAAAACCGATAGTCCTATATAAATCTTATAAAAACAAAAAAACACAGAAGCATTAAGCCTCTGTGTTTTATTTTGCTTATATTTATTCAGCAACTTCTACAGTTTCTGAATCGTATAAAATTTCTTCTGCCTCACTTGAGAAATCATCATCGCAGTTAATTTCGGCACATTTCATACCTGTACCTGCAGGTACTAACTTACCGATAATAACATTTTCTTTAAGACCGAACAAGGGGTCAACCTTGCCCTTAATTGCAGCCTCGGTAAGAACACGTGTGGTTTCCTGGAAGGAAGCAGCAGACAAGAAGGATTCGGTAGCAAGTGAAGCCTTGGTGATACCAAGCAAGGTTGCTTGATATTGAGCCTTAGAAAGACCTTCTTCACCGGCATCAATACGAGCCTGAATTTTCTTGTTCTCGTCGTCGATTTCCTTGTATTCATAGCTTACATTCTGTAAAAGCTCGGTCGAACCGGAATCGGTGATAACAAGTTTCTTCATCATCTGACGAACGATAACCTCAATGTGCTTATCGTTGATGTCAACACCTTGAGTACGGTAAGCGTTCTGAATTTCAGCGATGATATACTGTTGAACAGCCTCGGGTCCCTGAGCCTCTAATATATCCTGAGGATACTTAGAGCCTGGGATGAGTAAATCGCCTGCGTGAACAAAGTCGCCATTGTTAACCAAAGGACGAATACCGTAAGGAATAGTAACCTTTTCCTCGGTTGCAAGTTCATCATTAGTGATAATGATTACATTGCTCTTCTTCTCCTCTGCAATGCGAACAGTACCGTCAATCTTGGCAATTAAGCCGCAACGCTTAGGTCTGCGAGCCTCGAAGAGTTCTTCAACTCTGGGAAGACCCTGTGTAATATCCTCGGTACTTGCGATACCACCGGTATGGAAGGTACGCATTGTAAGCTGTGTACCGGGCTCACCGATAGACTGAGCGGCAACGATACCAACAGCCTCACCTGTTGTAACAGGTTTAGCGGTTGCAAGGTTTCTACCGTAACACTTTTTACATACGCCGTGATGGCTGTGACAAGTAAGAACGGAACGAATTTCGATTCTTTCGATACCAGCGTCAACAATCATCTGAGCGGCATCAGAGGTAATCATATCATCCTTAGACCAGATAACCTCGCCTGTTTCGGGATGAATTGCATCATTAAGCAAGTATCTGCCCTCTAAACGCTCTGCCAAGGTCTCTAATACGTGGTTGCCGTCTTTAATATCAAAGATGGTAAGACCTTCCTCAGTTCCACAATCATCCTCACGAACGATAACATCCTGTGCAACGTCAACAAGACGACGGGTCAAGTAACCCGAGTCAGCTGTACGAAGCGCAGTATCAGCAAGTCCCTTACGAGCACCACGTGAAGAAATAAAGTATTCTGCAACGTTCAGACCTTCACGGTAGTTAGCACGAATGGGAACCTCAATAACCTTACCTGCGGTATTGGCAATAAGTCCACGCATACCTGCAAGCTGTCTAATCTGAGCCATAGAACCACGGGCGCCCGAGTCAGCCATCATAAAGATGGGGTTAAACTCATCAAGGTTGCCCTTAAGTGCATCGGCAACATCCTCGGTTGCTTTGTTCCAAACCTCGATTACGTGACGGCTTCGCTCTTCGTTATTGATAAGACCTCTGCGATAGTCACGGGAAACTCTGTCAATCTGAGCTTCAGCATCAGCCAAAATTTCCTTTTTCTCGGGAGGAATTACAGCGTCGATAACGGCAACTGTAACAGCACCCTTGGTGGAATATTTAAAGCCTGTAGCCTTTACATTGTCAAGAACAATAGCAGATTCGCTTGTACCGTGAATATTAATGCAACGGTCAATAATCTTACCTAACTGTTTCTTGCCAACCTTGTTTTGAATAATATCATCGTTGCTTTCAACAATGTTCTTGGTGGGGTCTTTAAGCTTAAAGCACCACTCAAGGTCAAATTTGTGTTCGGGGTCTTCTCTGTTAACAAAGCCTAAATCCTGAGGGATAGACTCGTTAAAGATAATGAAACCAACAGTACACCAAACAAGCTTGTGCTCGCCGTTTTCGTTATACATTCTAACACGGATAGGAGCATGAAGTCCAACAACACCGTCGTTATAAGCCATCAAAGCTTCATCTTTATCACGGAACACCTTGTTAGCACCGGGCTCGTTTGCCTTAACGAGTGTTAAGTAATAAGAACCAAGCACCATATCCTGAGTAGGAACAGCAACAGGTTTACCGTCAGAAGGCTTGAGAAGGTTGTTAGCAGCAAGCATAAGGAAACGAGCCTCAGCCTGAGCTTCTGCAGAAAGGGGTACGTGAACAGCCATCTGGTCACCGTCAAAGTCGGCGTTGTATGCAGTACATACCAATGGGTGAAGCTTTAATGCCTTACCCTCAACCAAAACGGGCTCGAACGCCTGAATACCCAAACGGTGAAGTGTGGGAGCACGGTTGAGTAGAACGGGGTGTTCCTTAATAACGGTTTCAAGAGCATCCCAAATCTCGGTAGAAGCACGCTCAACCATCTTTCTTGCAGACTTAATATTAACAACTGCCTTGGTTTCAACCAAGCGTTTCATAACGAAGGGCTTAAAGAGTTCAAGCGCCATTTCCTTAGGAAGACCGCACTGATACATCTTAAGTTCAGGACCTACAACGATAACCGAACGACCGGAGTAGTCAACACGCTTACCAAGAAGGTTTTGACGGAAACGGCCTTGCTTACCTTTAAGCATATCAGAAAGGGATTTAAGTGCTCGGTTGTTAGGACCTGTAACAGGTTTACCACGTCTACCGTTATCAATTAAAGCGTCAACAGCTTCTTGCAACATTCTCTTTTCGTTACGAACGATAATGTCAGGAGCACGGAGCTCTAAAAGTCTCTTTAAACGGTTGTTGCGGTTGATAACTCTTCTATAAAGGTCATTAAGGTCGCTGGTTGCAAAACGGCCACCGTCCAACTGCACCATAGGACGCAAATCGGGCGGAATTACCGGAATTACATCAAGAATCATCCACTCAGGACGGTTGCCCGACTGTCTGAATGCTTCAATAACCTCAAGTCTCTTAATAATTCTGATTTTCTTTTGACCGGTTGCGGTTTCAAGCTCCTCACGAAGCTCGTTGCAAGTAGCCTCAAGGTCGATTTCGCTAAGCAATTTCTTAATTGCTTCTGCACCCATTCCTGCCTCGAAATCGTCCTCATATTTTTCACGCATATCACGGTATTGCTTTTCGTTGAGTAGTTGCTTCTTCTCAAGAGGTGTTGTTCCGGGGTCGGTAACAATGTATTGAGAGAAATAAAGCACCTGCTCTAAAGCCTTAGGAGTAACATCGAGTACTAATCCCATACGGGAAGGAATAGTTTTAAAATACCAGATGTGTGAAACGGGGGCGGCAAGTTCAATAGAGCCCATACGCTCACGGCGTACCTTTGCTCTTGTTACTTCAACGCCGCAGCGTTCACAAACCTTGCCCTTATAACGAATTCTCTTATACTTTCCGCAGTGGCACTCCCAGTCCTTCTGGGGTCCAAAAATGCGTTCGCAGAAAAGACCGCCTGTTTCGGGCTTTAATGTTCTGTAGTTAATGGTTTCAGGTTTTGTAACCTCACCATGAGACCAGCTTCTAATCTGTTCGGGAGAAGCAAGACCTATTTTAATGGATTCAAATTCTATATCTGCCATAATGCCCTCCGTTACATTTCTTCATCGAAATCGGACTCGCCGAATTCATTGGTTTCTTCTTCGATTGCTTCGCCGTTTTCGTCTTCAAGGCCAAAGCCGTCAAGTCCGTCTACAACGGTTTCGCTTTCAAACTCACTGTCATCAGGGATAACGGGAGTTCCTAAACCTAAATCGTCATCATCGTCAAAGGTTTGCTTAAGGTCGATTTCCTCGTTCATTTCGTCGAGAACCTTAACATCAAGACCCAAGGACTGAAGTTCCTTAATAAGAACCTTAAATGACTCAGGAACGCCGGGCTTAGGAATGTTCTGACCCTTAACGATTGACTCGTAGGTCTTAACACGTCCAACAACATCGTCCGACTTAACAGTAAGAATTTCTTGTAGAGTATAAGCAGCACCGTAAGCTTCAAGTGCCCAAACTTCCATCTCACCGAAACGCTGACCGCCGAATTGAGCTTTACCGCCCAAAGGCTGTTGGGTAACGAGTGAGTAAGGACCGGTTGAACGAGCGTGAATCTTATCGTCAACAAGGTGATGGAGCTTGAGATAATACATATAACCAACGGTTACAGGGTTATCAAAAGGCTCACCTGTTCTGCCGTCATACAACTGGGTTTTAGCGTCCTCACGCATAGGAATCTTAGAGAAGTCAAGCTTCGCTGTATCCTTTAATTCATAATCATCGGCTTTGGTAAGGTCCTCTGCCATTGCAAAGCACTTACGGATATCTTCTTCGTGTGCACCGTCAAATACAGGTGTGCAGATATTCCAACCCAAAGCTCTTGCAGCATAGCCCAAGTGAACTTCAAGTACCTGACCGATGTTCATACGGGAAGGAACGCCCAAGGGATTAAGAACGATATCAAGAGGTGTACCGTCGGGTAAGAAAGGCATATCCTCGCTTGGTAAAATGCGAGAAACAACACCCTTGTTACCGTGGCGTCCTGCCATCTTATCGCCCACAGAAATCTTACGCTTCTGGGCAATATAGCAACGAACAACAACGTTTACACCGGGGCTGAGTTCAGAGGAATCCTCACGTGTAAATACCTTAACGTCAACGATAGTACCGTATTCGCCGTGGGGAACACGCAATGAGGTATCTCTAACCTCTCTTGCCTTTTCACCAAAGATAGCACGGAGAAGTCTCTCCTCACTTGTAAGCTCGGTTTCGCCCTTAGGAGTAACCTTACCTACCAAGATATCACCTGCGGTAACCTCAGCACCGATGCGGATAATACCACGCTCGTCAAGGTCACGCAAAGCATCTTCACCGACATTGGGGATATCTCTTGTAATTTCTTCGGGTCCAAGCTTAGTATCACGAGCTTCGATTTCATATTCCTCAATGTGAATTGAAGTATAAACATCGTCTCGAACAAGACGCTCATTAATTAAAACAGCGTCCTCATAGTTATAACCTTCCCAAGTCATAAAGCCGATAAGTGCGTTACGACCCAAGGAAATTTCACCTGTAGAGGTAGCAGGACCGTCAGCGATTACATCGCCTTCTTTAATCTCTTGACCAACAGAAACGATAGGCTTCTGGTTGATGCAGGTGCCGTGGTTAGAACGCAAGAACTTAATGAGGTTATATTCATCAATTTCACCGTTCTTAGCTCTTACCTTAATTGTATCAGCCGAAACATAGGTAACCTCACCGTCACGTTTTGCCAAAACAACAACGCCCGAGTCAACAGCTGCCTTATATTCCATACCGGTTGCAACAATGGGGTTTTCGGGTTTAAGAAGAGGAACTGCCTGCTTCTGCATGTTTGAACCCATGAGCGCACGGTTGGTATCGTCGTTCTCAAGGAAGGGAATCATTGCAGTTGCAACAGAAACCACCATCTTGGGAGAAACGTCCATAAACTCTGCACGGTTAGCTTCAATTTCCTGGAAGCTATCACGATAACGGGTATTAACACGCTTGTTAACAAAGCATCCGTTCTCATCCAAAGGCTCGTTAGCCTGAGCCACATAGTAATCGTCCTCTTCGTCAGCAGTCATATACTGAACTTCATCGAGAACTCTGCCAGTTTCACTGTCAACCTTGCGGAAAGGAGTCTCAATGAAACCGTATTTATTAATCTTAGCAAAGGTAGCAAGATAGGAGATAAGACCAATGTTAGGACCTTCAGGAGTCTCAATAGGACACATACGGCCATAGTGGGTATAGTGAACGTCACGAACTTCGAAGGATGCACGGTCTCTTGACAAACCGCCGGGACCCAAAGCAGATAAACGACGCTTGTGGGTAAGCTCGGACAAGGGGTTTGTCTGGTCCATAAACTGTGACAAGGGAGAAGAACCGAAGAATTCTTTAATAGCTGCCACTACAGGACGGATATTGATTAAGGACTGTGGAGTGATATTGTCAGGGTCTTGTGACTGAAGAGTCATCTTCTCACGAACAACCCTCTCCATACGGGAAATACCGATTCTGAACTGGTTCTGCAAAAGTTCGCCAACAGAACGGATACGGCGGTTTCCAAGGTGGTCAATATCATCAATGCTTCCTACATTGTGAGGAAGTCCTAAGAAATAGCTGATAGAAGCGAAGATATCGTCAACAACGATGTGCTTAGGAATAAGAACATCTGCACTGTCAATAACAGCGTTCATGATTTCTTCCTTGCTGTCGCAGTTTTCAATGATTTCCTTTAATGTTGCAAAGGAAACCTTTTCGTAGATACCTTCTTTTTCAAGATATGCTAAATCCTCAGCGGTAAGCTCAACAAAGTCAGAAATGTTAACCATTCCGTTGGAAAGAACCTTAACCTCGCTAACATTACCTTCGAAATCCATAACATTGATGTAAATCTCATTTACACCCTTCTTCTCGATTTCAAGGCTGAGTTCTCTTGAAATGTTAGTGTCAGCATCTGCAATGATTTCGCCGGTCATAGGGTCTACAACAGGACGAGCCAAAACAGCATCCTTAATACGGGAAGCTACACTTAACTTTTTATTATATTTATATCTGCCAACGGGAGAAATGTCATAACGGTGAGCGTCAAAGAATAACTGCTCTAAATAGCTCTGTGCTCCCTCGATGGTAACAGGCTCACTGGGACGAAGCTTTTTGTAAACTTCAACCAATGCTTCCTCAACGCTCTTGGTATCATCAGCCTCTAAGGTTGCAGCCAGACGCTCATCATCGCCGAAAACCTGACGAATTTGGTCATTGGAAGCTAGCCCTAAAGCACGGATAAAGGTGGTTAAAGGAAGTTTACGATTTTTATCTATTCTAACATATAAAACATCGTTAACAGAGGTTTCATACTCAAGCCATGCACCACGGTTAGGTATAATTGTAGAAGAAAACAGTCTTTTACCGGTTTTCTCGTCTACCTTTTCAGCGAAATAAACACCGGGAGAACGAACTAACTGAGAAACAACCGCACGCTCAGCACCATTGATAACAAAGGTACCGGATTCGGTCATTAGCGGGAAGTCACCCATTGAAACTTCGCTTTCCTTTATTTCGCCTGTCTCGTTGTTAACAAGGCGGGCAGTAACTCTCAAGGGGGCAGCATAGGTAGTATCACGAGCTTTGCATTCGTTAACATCATATTTCGGCTTTTCGTCGAAACGGTAATCGATGAAGCTTAACTGCAAGTTGCCGCTGTAGTCGGTTATAGCCGACATATCACGGAATACTTCCTTGAGACCCTCCTCTACAAACCATTTGTACGAGTCCTTCTGAATTTCAATGAGGTTAGGCATATCAATAACTTCATTGATTTTTGAGAAGGTCATACGGGTATTGTTGCCCATTGTAACAGGCTTTACCATTGAAGTTGACTCCATAGGTATACAATCACTCCTCCGTAGATTTTAAGCAATTTTATAGCACTGATATTAAGGTTTTTTGTGCACTTTTTATGTGAATTTGGGAACAAAAACCCATAATAAGTGCATAATACCCTATTATCACTAGTAATGTATAATTATATATTAAGTCAAGCCATAAGTCAAGCGTTTTTTTGGAATTTTTTTGTATTTTTTTAAATATAAAAAAGGAGCCTTTTTAGGCTCCTTTTAAAACACATATTTTATTAATATGCCTTACCCCAATAAAGCATTTTATTGGTCTTTTTGCCACAGCAAACGCAAGTGTCACCGATTTGCTCTTGTTCGAAAGGCATACAGCGTGAAGTTACACCCGCAACCTCTTTGAGTTTGTCCTCGCACTCACGGTCGCCGCACCACATAGCACGGATAAATCCGGGTTTATTGTCAGCAATATCTTTCATTTCTTCAAGACTGTGAGCATCATAGGTCATTTCCGCTCTGCGCTCTAAAGCTTTATTATAAAGACCATCGTGAACAGCCTTCAAAAGCTCGGGGATTTTGGTCTCAAGCTCGTCAAGATTTACAAAAATCTTTTCACCACTATCACGGCGAACAACAACGCAAGAATTATTTTCAATATCCTTGGGTCCAAGTTCAATTCTGAGGGGTACACCCTTCATTTCATACTCAGCAAACTTCCAACCGGGAGACTGGTCGCTTCCGTCAAGCTTTGCACGGCAGATATTCTTGAGTCTTGAATAAACCTCGTTGGCCTTTTCCATTACACCCTCTTTATGAGATGCGATGGGAATGAGAACCGCCTGAATAGGTGCTACTGCAGGGGGTAAAACCAAACCGCTGTCATCACCGTGGGTCATAATGAGTGCGCCAATTAAACGGGTGGTGGTTCCCCAAGAAGTCTGGAAGGGGTTGACCAAATTATTGTTCTTGTCGGTGTAAGAAATGTCGAAAGCCTTAGCAAAACCATCGCCAAAATAGTGCGAAGTTCCGCTTTGCAAAGCCTTGCCGTCGTGCATCAAAGCCTCGATGGTATAGGTAGCTTCGGCACCAGCAAAACGCTCTTTTTCGGTCTTTTGACCCTTAACAACAGGCATTGCCAAAACATTTTCGCAAAATTCTGCGTAAACATTAAGCATTTGAATGGTTTCAGCCTGAGCTTCCTCAGCGGTTGCGTGGAGGGTGTGACCCTCTTGCCATAAGAATTCACGTGAACGAAGAAAAGGACGGGTGGTCTTTTCCCAACGAACAACGTTACACCACTGGTTATAAAGCTTAGGCAAATCTCTGTAAGAGTGAACTATATTTTTGAAATGGTCGCAGAAAAGGGTCTCAGAAGTAGGACGAACACACATACGCTCCTCTAATTTTTCCTCTCCGCCGTGGGTTACCCAAGCAACCTCGGGAGCAAAACCTTCAACATGGTCCTTCTCTTTCTGCAAAAGGCTTTCGGGAATAAAAAGAGGCATATAAACATTTTCGTGACCTGTAGCCTTGAAACGATTGTCCATTTCTCTTTGAATATTTTCCCAAATAGCATAACCGTATGGACGGATAATCATGCAACCCTTAACCGAAGCATAATCAATAAGCTCTGCTTTAATACAAACGTCGGTATACCATTTTGCAAAATCCTCGTCCATTGAGGTTATGGATTTAACTAACTTTTCCTTAGCCATTGTATAAACACCTTTCATAGGGTAATTATCTAAATAATTATACGGCAAATTTACATTTTTTGCAACTGTTTTTTAAATAAAAAAGCAACCGCATTAGCGATTGCTTAAAATTCACAGTGTGCTCACACCCTGAAAACTGAACAAGTATGTGTAGAGAATCGAAATAGGTTAAGCCCTCGGTCTATTAGTACTGCCTAGCACACATGTCACCATGCTTACACATGCAGCCTATCAACCCGGTAGTCTTCCGGGGACCTTACTA
>JAZSDI010000040.1:0-8510 GCA_045531045.1 Acutalibacteraceae bacterium
AGACAAAAGGTATATTATGTTTGCATGACTCAATATGACGCTTCTATGCCCAATGTTGAAATTGCTTTTAAACCCCAGACCTTAGACAATACCTTAGGCGAGTTCTTGGCTAAGCAGAATATGACTCAGCTCAGAATTGCCGAGACCGAGAAATACGCCCATGTTACCTTCTTCTTCAACGGTGGCCGTGAGGTTATGTTCGAGGGAGAGGATAGAATTCTTGTTAATTCTCCCAAGGTTGCAACCTATGATTTACAACCCGAAATGAGTGCTAACGAGGTTTGCGACAAGGTGTGCGAGGCTATTGAGACAGGCAAATATGATGTTGTTATCCTAAACTTTGCAAACTGCGATATGGTGGGTCACACAGGTATCTTTGAGGCAGCTGTAAAGGCTGTTGAAACTGTTGACACATGCGTTGGCAGAGTTGAGGACAGCGTTCTTAAAATGGGCGGTGTAATGCTTTTAACTGCCGATCACGGCAACGCTGACCGTATGATTGATGTTGACGGTTCACCCTTTACCGCTCACACTACAAACCCCGTTCCTTTCAGCGTTATCGGCAAAGACTGTGAACTTCGTGAGGGCGGAAAGCTTTGCGACATCTCCCCCACTATTATTAAGCTATTAGGCTTAGAACAACCCGCAGAAATGAGCGGAGAATCAATTATTAAATAATAAAAAATTCCTGTAGATTAATCTACAGGAATTTTTCTTTTGCTTTATTTATTTGTTTTTGATAACGGTCTTCTTCGGAGAAAATGCAACCGCAATATTTTTGCATATAAAAACCTTTTTCACGAGCCTTTCGATTTCCCTCACGGAAGTTGGGTCTGAAATCTCGGTAATAAAACTGTATGCCGTATTTCTCTGCCAACTCCTCTGCCCTTTTAACCATCATTTCATGGTTTTGGTAAAGGCTTGAAAATAGGGTGGAAGTAAATCCGTCAAAGCCGTTTTCCTTGGCATATTTTGCCGTTTCCTCAAGTCGCACAGAATAGCAATACTCACATCTGTTATCAATATTTTCTGCCACATTTCGAACAAACTCTCTAAGACCGTAATCCTCCTTGACAACAAGGGGGATTTTTTGTTCTGCCATAAAGTTTACCAGACAGTCCCGTCTGGACTCATACTCCTTAAAGGGATGAATATTTGGATTATACCAAAAGGCAGTAATATAGGCACCCTCATCTTTAAGGGGGTCGATGCAAGAAAGTGAGCAAGGCGCACAGCAACAGTGAAGTAAAATCTTACTCATTTACTCCATATCCTTTCCACAGCAACGCTTATACTTTTTACCGCTGCCACAAGGACAAAGGGCGTTTTTGCCAACAACACCTTTACCCTTAACAGTTAAGGGTTTGTCACCTGCCAAAGTTTCCTCGGCTACCTTTTCACGCTTTACTTCTTCGTTAGATTTAATTCTGACACTAAGAACTAATTTTGCAGTCTGTTCTCTAATTGCATTGGTCATACCCTCGAACATATCAAAGCTTTCGTTGCGGTATTCTACAACAGGGTCGTGCTGACCGTATGCTCGAAGACCAATTCCGTGACGAAGTTGGTCCATAGCGTCAATATGGTCCATCCAGTTGGTATCAACCGAACGAAGCAACATTACACGCTCCATTTCACGCATAATTTCACTGCCGTATTCAGCCTCACGTGCATCGTAACGCTCGTTTGCTTTCTCTTTCAAAAGCTCGGCAATTTCTTCTTTTGATAGTGCTGTTAATTTCTCGGTTGTGAAATCAATATCATCAGGCATTATAACCCAACCATAAAAATACTCTTTAAGTCCTGTTAAATCCCAATTTTCAGCTGCGGGGTCTGAAAGATAAATATCGGTGTAAATATCAATGGTTTCATCCACCATTTTTCTTACAGTATCTTTAATATCATCGCCCTCGAGCACCTTGTTGCGCTGAGCATAGATAATCTCACGCTGTTTATTCATAACATCGTCGTACTGAAGCACATTTTTACGAATAGCGAAGTTCATGCCCTCTTTTTTACGCTGAGCACTTTCAATGGACTTAGAAAGCATACCGCTTTCTAAAGGCATATTTTCGTCAACCTTTAAGGTGTCCATCATAACCGAAATTCTCTCTCCGCCAAACAAGCGCATTAAATCGTCCTCTAAAGATACGAAGAACTGGGTGTTACCCGCATCACCCTGACGACCTGCACGACCTCTTAACTGATTATCAATTCGTCTTGAATCGTGACGCTCAGTGCCTATAATCGCAAGACCGCCGACATTTCTTACAGCCTCAGCCTCGGGTGCAATTTCAGCCTTGAACTTATTGTAATATTCCTTATAGGTTTCTCTTGCCTTTAAGATTTCCTCATCATCCGTATCGGCAAAACCTGTAGCTTCAGTTATCAATTCCTCGCTAAATCCATCATGACGCAAGGAAGCCTTTGCCAAATACTCAGCATTACCGCCAAGCATAATATCGGTACCACGGCCTGCCATATTGGTAGCAATGGTAACGGCGCCGAGTTTACCCGCCTGAGCTATAATCTCAGCCTCTTTTTCGTGGTGCTTAGCATTAAGAACCTTGTGTTCAATTCCACGCCTTTTAAGCATTGCCGACAAAAGCTCGGATTTTTCTATCGTAACGGTACCAACAAGTACAGGCTGACCTTTTTTGTGACACTCTATAATCTTTTCAATGGCGGAATTAAGCTTTGCCTTTTCGGTCTTGTAAACAACATCGTTTTCGTCAATACGAGCAATGGGTTTATTAGTTGGGATTTCAATAACATCTAACTTGTAGATTTCTTGGAACTCTGCTTCCTCGGTCATGGCAGTACCCGTCATACCCGAAAGTTTACTGTATAAACGGAAGAAGTTCTGGAAGGTGATGGTTGCAAGGGTCTTAGACTCCTTAGCAATCTTCACGCCCTCTTTAGCCTCAATAGCCTGATGCAGACCCTCATTATAGCGTCTACCATACATAAGACGGCCTGTGTGCTCGTCAACGATTATAACCTCGCCGTCTTTAACCACATAATCAACATCACGCTTCATAATACCGTGAGCTCTGATAGCTTGGTTTATATGGTGGGCAATAGCAATGTTTTCGGTGTCATTAAGGTTTTCAATGCCGAAATACTGCTCTGCCTTTTCAACACCAGCAGGAGTAAGAGTGGCAGTATGAGCCTTTTCATCTACAACATAGTCGCCGTCATAATTGGTCTGCTCATCACTTGCCTTATCGTCCATCTCTTTTATTTTGAACATTTTAAGACCCTTTGCAAAGCTGTTTGCCTTGCCATAAAGGTCGGTGGACTTATTGCTGCTGCCCGAAATGATAAGAGGAGTTCTTGCCTCGTCAATCAAGATAGAGTCAACCTCATCCACAATGGCAAAATTATGTTCTCTTTGTACCTTTTGTTCCTTATAGGTAACCATATTATCACGAAGATAATCGAAACCTAATTCGTTATTGGTGCAATAGGTAATGTCAGCATTGTAAGACTCTTGCTTTTCTTCGTGGGTCATTCCGTGAATTATAAGACCAACCGAGAGACCCATAAAGCGATAGAGCTTACCCATCCACTCAGAGTCACGCTTTGCAAGATAGTCATTAACGGTTACAATATGAACGCCTTTGCCTGTAAGGGCGTTAAGGTATGCCGGTAAGGTTGCAACCAAGGTTTTACCCTCACCTGTTTTCATTTCGGCAATTCTGCCTTGGTGGAGAATAATACCGCCGATAATCTGAACGGGGAAATGTTTCATACCAAGAACTCGGTCAGATGCCTCTCGACAAGCAGCAAAAGCCTCGGGCAAGATATCGTCAAGAGTCTCCCCTTTTGCAAGTCTCTCCTTAAACTCTGCAGTTTTATTTTTAAGCGCTTCGTCGCTCAAGGTCTTGTATTCTTCCTCAAGTTCTAAAACCTTTTTTTGCAAAGGAAGAATTCTCTTAACCTCTTTTTCACTGTAGTTTCCAAATAAAGCATTAAGTAAACCCATAATTTACCTCTAATCTAAATATATGTAATATCATTTTACCATAGATTTGTTAATAAATATAGTACTTTTTGCGAAAAAATAAAAAAAGCGGAGAAAATTCTCCGCCTTTTTAATTATTTAATTTTTCTTGCCTCTAAATAAAATCTCTTATCGTCGGCAGTGCCCATTGAAAAGGTCTTGCGAGGCAGTGAACCGTCAGCCGAAACAGCTGGGAACAAATCAGCTTTTCCCATTCCATCGAATATAAAGCCCAATGTGTCAGGCTTTAAAGCCAACTTTTCGGTGTTAGAAATTCCGTGGATATAGTCAATCTCAACTTCGGAGTTGGCCTTTATGTAATCATCCAAGAATTTCTGCAAATCAGCCACAGCCAAATGAGAGTTTGCCTTGACGCTGATTTCTTTTCTGTTCTCGCCCCAAACACAAGTGTATTTGTGACAGTTTTCACCTTCACATTCACCGCCCATTGAGGTTACAAATTCATTCACAAATCTCTCGGGCTCCACACCGAAAACAATTCTGTAAATAGGCTCAAATTCCAAAGAGTTATCGTGAATATTTACAATCTCCACAAGAGCATAACGGCTGCCACCATGGTTTTTATAGCATTCCTTAGCGGTAGCAAGTGAGTGGTTTCCGTCACCCACAGCAAAGAGAAGACCGTTATTTTCCTCTTTAAGCTCGGCTAAAATCTTGTTTATATCGTCAGTTTTACTATCAGGAATCTTGTAACCCTTAATAGCACCTGCATTTTGCATAAGTTCAAAGTCATAAAGTTTTTCAAAAGAACCGCATGTTTCAAGCAAAGGCTCAATAAGGCTTCTTTTAGGGTCGTTCACAAGCAACATAATGTGAGGCAACTCCAAGGGCGCATCCTTGCGGATTTCAACTCTTGGGGGAATTCTCTCAACCACAGTCGCTTCGGTAGCACGGGTTAGGGTATCAGCACCCTTTTCGTAGCTGTATTCCTCTAAGTCAATGAGGCCCACAATACCTGTTCTTGTCTTGCCGTTGTTTAATCTGCGAACGGTTAAAACCAAGGTGTTTTCAAAGGTGTCAAAAACATCACCCTTAAGGTAAGTCTCCATAGTGCTGTTTATTTTGGCTATTCTTTCGCTGTTATCCTTTGAAAGATAAACCTCGGGCAAAACGATATTGAGCGCTGAGGGGGCATCCCCTACAATAGCCTCGGTTTCTGCCCAGTACTCAGGCTCACTTGTATATTGGTCACAAGCGATAACCGACCATTTATTAAAATCTTTTTTTGGAAGTAAAATATCGGCAGGGGTTAAAAATTTTTGCATTAATGTCACCTATTTATAGAAAGAAAATTCTATTGCAGTAATATTATCGTCCACAGGGTTGATATAAACCGTAATACCGTTTCTGCGGTCACGTTTTGTTATAAAATAATCAAGATAATAACTGTTTTCACTCACAGCATAAAAATGAGAGGGTGTTCCCAATGTATTGATGATATCGGTAATAGCCATATTATTGGTTATGCCGTTAACATTAAAGGGTGTGTAATTGGTGCTGTCAACATAAAAATCATTTTCAATTCTGAATTTTACAATGTAGCACTTTGAAAGCTTAACCGACGAGCGTGATGAGTTATAAAGCTGTGCAGTTACTTTGAGTCCGTTTTCGTTTTGCAAAACAACCGTAATGGTTTCATAAGCGAAAACCAAAGAATTTTCATTATATTCGTTACCTTCGCAAAGGGTCCAGCCAAGCTCGTTCATATCGCTAAGCTTTGAAGGAACAGGTAATTCCTCGTCTGCATAGGTAGCATCAATTTCAAACTTTTTGCCTAAATAAATCTGAGCATAGTTTTCCTCATCAAAAAGGCTGATGTCAAAGTAGTTAGACATTACTCTGTCAGAGGACATAATTTTGGTTTCCTCAACATCCTGAGTTTCTTCCTCGACTGTTTCTTGTTTTTCGGAAACACCGTAGTTGGGGTCAACATCATTACATGCCGCAAGAGTAAATACCAATATTGTAGAAATGAGAAGTGCTAACATTTTTTTAAGATTTCTCATACTAAATTCTCCTTTATATTACTACTTATATTGTATAATTTATTGCTTGAAAAGTCAATAAAAATACCATCAGTAGCCGCAGTTTGCAACAAATTCCCTTAACTGATTTGTTATTTCGCTCTCATCAACCAAAAAGCTCATCCCGTGATAAGCTTTTTCTATTGTTACTATGCGTGATTTGTCGTTGCAGACAGCAAATGCCCTCTCGGACATTTCGCAAGGCACAAAAGTATCTGCCTTTCCGTGAATGAATATTATTGGTAATTCGCATTTTTCAAGACTTTTGAGGGTCGATACACCCGTAATAGAAAAGCCTCCAAAAATGCGGCAAAACGCATTTAAAAACGGAATAAATATATCCGCTTTAATCTTTAAAAAGTTTTTAGCAACTATTTTTATAATTTCAACCGGCGAGGTATATCCGCAGTCGGCAACCACTCCCTTAACATTTTCGGGCAGTTGCATTCCCGCCGCCAGAAGCACCGTTGTGGCGCCCATGGACATTCCGCCAAGGAGTATTTTTTCGGGCGAATATTTTTTATTTACAAAATCTATCCAAGAAAGAACATCGCATCTTTCCTTAACACCAAAGGTTATAAGTTTGCCCTCGCTTCTGCCGTGCGCCCGTTGGTCCACAAGCAGAACATTAAAACCTAAATCGGTATAAAGCTTTAAAGCACAAGAAAAATCTCTTGCGGCTGAGGAACGGTAACCGTGGAATAAAATAACAGTATTTTTCTTTCCGTTGTCAAAATAACGAGCTTTCAGGCATAACTTATCAAAGCTATAGGTTTCAACCCATTTACAGGGTGTGGAATTTATATGTTCAATTCCTTTTCCTACAGCCTCTTTAAACTCGCCCAAAACGCTATTGCACGGGTCATTTACATCGTCGAAATTTCCCATATTCATTTTAACGAATGTGATGCGGAAGAAATATAGCATCACACAAAGAAGCACAACTATTAATACTAAAAAGACTATCAAAGCCGCCATAAATTCACCCGAAAATCAATTATTCATCTTTGCTATGCTTCATTTCAAAATGAATGAGCACGCTCAAAATTGCTCTTAGCAAAATAACAGCACCCAAAACCAAAAGTTCGCTCATTTCTCTGATTAAAACGGTTTTAAGTATCTCTGCCGCCATTTTAAATTCAAGACCCGCAGCCAACCCTTCTGAGAAAGAATACATAAAGTTGAGTTTTTTATGTGTTATCATATCCTTTATATATTCCCAAAAAGCTGAAATGCCACTCCAGCTTACAACGATAATACCCATAATTTCAAGAAGACTGATTATATAGGGTAATCCTGTTTCAACTATTGTTTCTAATATATTATTATGCATATTAAAGACCCTCCTTACTATTGTAGCAATTTTTCAGCCTATAATACTAAAAAAGGAGAAACCCTTGCGAGTTTCTCCCTTGAAAATTAGAAATTATTCGTTGATAGCGGTAACAACACCGGAACCAACAGTACGGCCACCTTCACGGATAGCGAAGCGGAGACCCTCTTCAATAGCGATAGGAGTGATAAGCTCAACGTCCATCTCTACGTTATCGCCAGGCATGCACATCTCTGTGCCAGCAGGAAGGGTGATAACACCGGTAACGTCAGTAGTTCTGAAGTAGAACTGAGGACGATAGTTGTTGAAGAAAGGAGTATGACGTCCGCCTTCTTCTTTGCTTAAAACGTAAACCTGACCATGGAACTTGGTGTGGGGGTTGATAGAGCCGGGTTTGCAAAGAACCTGACCACGCTCGATCTCGTCACGGCCAATACCACGGAGAAGAGCACCAACGTTATCGCCAGCCTCACAGTATGTGAGAGTCTTGCGGAACATTTCCATAGAGGTAACAACTGTCTTAGCACGCTCTTCGGTAAGACCGATGATTTCAACTTCGTCACCTGCGTTTAATTGACCACGCTCAACACGGCCGGTAACAACAGTACCACGACCGGAAATGGTCATAACGTCCTCGATAGGCATAAGGAAAGGCATATCAGCCTTACGGTCGGGAGTAGGAATGTAGCTGTCAACAGCATCCATAAGCTCTTGGATAGGAGCATAAACTGCATCAGAGGGGTCTTTAGAATCACTGTCAAGAGCCTTGAAAGCAGAACCCTTAATGATAGGAGTATCATCGCCGGGGAACTCGTACTTGTCAAGAGTCTCACGGATTTCCATCTCAACGAGCTCAAGAAGTTCTTCGTCATCAACAAGGTCAGTCTTGTTCATGAATACTACGATGTAAGGAACGCCAACCTGACGAGCAAGGAGTAAGTGTTCCTTAGTCTGAGCCATAGGACCGTCAGTAGAAGCGATAACCAAGATAGCGCCGTCCATCTGAGCAGCACCGGTAATCATGTTCTTAACATAGTCAGCGTGTCCAGGACAGTCAACGTGTGCATAGTGACGAGCATCAGTCTCGTACTCAACGTGAGCGGTATTGATTGTAATACCACGCTCT
>JAZSDI010000068.1:0-2839 GCA_045531045.1 Acutalibacteraceae bacterium
GGTGTTGACAAGGGTCCACGCATTTTTGACGAAATACCAAACTACAATTTATAGGAGGTAACCGTAATGCCCGAAGCACTGCTTCCCGTTATTCCCGAAAACATAACAGTTCATTTAGGTGCGCCTGGGTCTGACGCTCAAAATGTTACTGTAAATTTTATAGACTACATTAAAAATGTGGCATCAAGTGAAATTTACCCAACCTGGCCCGAAAACGCTTTAAGAGCAAATATTTACGCTATAATTTCTTTTGCGCTTAACCGAATTTACACTGAGTGGTACCCTGCCAGAGGTTATAACTTTGACATTACAAACTCTACGCAGTTTGACCAAGCATTTGTACCAAACCGAGAAATTTATGATAACATCAGTGCTATTGTAGATGAGATTTTTAATGATTATGTTGTTCGGCAAGGCACAATACAACCCCTTTTTACCGCCTTTTGCAACGGCACAACCTCACAATGTGCGGGACTTTCCCAATGGGGAACGGTGAGTCTTGCAGAGCAAGGCTTCACACCATACCGCATTTTGCAAAACTATTACGGCAACGATATTAACATTGTAGAAAACGCCCCTGTAGGTGACAGCGGTGAGTCATACCCTGGTGTGCCTTTAGAAACGGGCGACCGAGGTAACAATGTGCAAATTCTTCAAATTCAGTTGAACCGTATCAGACAAAACTACCCCGCTATACCCGAAATCACCAACCCCAACGGCACATTTGGAATAGAGACAGAAAATGCTGTTAGAAAATTTCAAGAAGTATTTTCTCTGCCACAAACAGGCATTGTTGACAAAGCAACTTGGTATAGAATAAAGCAATATTACAACGGCGTTAAAAGTCTTGCCGAACTTACCAGTGAGGGCATAACCCTTGAAGAAGCAACTGTTCCTTTCAGCACCCAATTAGCCCAAGGCAATAGTGGAATTGACGTTAGAACACTGCAATATTATTTAAGTATTATCGCCTATTTCAACAGTGATTTAGAGCCAGTTCCCTTAGGCGGAATATACGACTCTGCAACGGTAGATGCAGTAGAGCGTTTTCAAGAGTTTTACGGTCTTCCCGTCACGGGAATTGTTGATAACGACACTTGGAATGTGATAGACAGAATTTACACCGAAACTGTTGCCGCTCTCCCAGAAGGATATCAAGGCAACAACGCAAAGCTCTACCCAGGTTACTTTCTAACAAAGGGTATGAGAGGTCAAAATATCACCGACCTGCAAACATATTTGAATTTAATCGGTAGAAATATTCCCGAAGTGCCCGAGGTGCCTGTGACAGGATATTTCGGCGACCAAACCGAAAACGCAGTCCGTGTTTTTCAACAGCTATTCGGCATACCCGTTTCAGGAGATGTGGGTCCGGTTACTTGGTATCAAATTGCACTTCAATATGATTTTTTAAATCGAAGCGTTGCAAGTTAGGAAAAAATGTGTTAAAATGGTTTAAAGTTTAATATGGAGGAAGTTTATGGGAATTTTAAGAGCTCTTGAGAGTATAAGAACCCCTTTTCTTGACAGTTTTTTCTCTACCATAACCCATTTGGGCGAGGAAACCTTTTTCATTGTTTTCGGTCTTATATTCTTTTGGTGTATAAACAAAAAAGAGGGTTATTACCTATTATCTGTCGGATTTATCGGCACAATTTTAAATCAGTTTTTAAAACTTCTTTTCCGAATACCACGCCCTTGGGTTAAAGATAAGAATTTCACCATTGTTGAATCGGCAAGAGCCGAAGCTACGGGATATTCTTTCCCAAGCGGACACACCCAGTCATCAGTTGGTGTTTTCGGTGCGATATCAAGATGGGAAAAGAACAAAATTATCCGCATTATCTGCATTTTGCTAATAGTTTTAGTCCCCCTTTCCCGTTTATATTTAGGGGTGCACACTCCTCTTGATGTAGGCGTTTCTTTAGGAATTGCTTTGATACTGATTTTCGGTCTTTATCCGCTGATTCACAAATTCTTTGATAACAAAAAAGCAATGAGAATTTTGTTTGCAAGTATGGTAGGACTCTCCCTTATATATCTTGCCTTTGTTTCTTTCTACAACTTCCCTGCTGATGTTGACAAGGAAAATTTAGAACACGGTGTTAAAAACGCCTATAAAATGTTTGGTTGCACCTTGGGTGTCTTAATAGGCTTTGAGGTTGACACAAGATTTACAAACTTTAAGACCGACGGTAATTTCCTTTGCCAAGTTTTAAAATTTGTTATTGGTCTTATTCCCTTGCTAGGTATTAAAGAGGGTTTGAAGATACCTCTGAAAATGATATTCGGCACAAGCTTTGTTGCAGACGGCATAAGATATTTCTTGCTTGTTATCTTTGCCGCTTGTGTATGGCCGCTGACATTTAATTTCTTCAAGAAAATCACAAACAAAAAACATTAAAAGGAGAAAATTATGGAACGTGAAAAATTAGGAAGTCGCTTAGGCTTTATCTTGCTTAGTGCAGGTTGCGCCATCGGTTGCGGAAATGTATGGAAATTCCCTTGGATGGCGGGTCAATACGGCGGCGGTGCATTTGTACTTATTTATTTGATTTGCTTACTTGTTTTAGGTCTGCCCGTTATGGTAATGGAGTTTTCTTTGGGAAGAGCCAGTCAGGCCAGTCCTATCGGTATCCATCACAAACTGCAACAACCCGGTCAAAAATGGCATTGGCACGGAAAGATGGCATTGGTCGCTAACTTCTTGCTTATGATGTTTTATACCTCGGTTACAGGCTGGATGCTCTATTATTTCGTAAAATTCCTTAAAGGTGATATGACCGGACTTTCTGCCGAAGTTTCAGCGGCGCAGTTTGGTAATATGCTTGGCAGTCCC
>JAZSDI010000092.1:0-9436 GCA_045531045.1 Acutalibacteraceae bacterium
GTCAGTAAAAATAGCGTTAGCAGGTAATCCTAACTGCGGTAAAACTACATTATTTAACGATTTGACAGGTGCCAGTCAGTATGTTGGTAACTGGCCGGGCGTTACAGTAGAGAAAAAAGAAGGAAAGCTCAAAGGACACAAAGATGTTGTTATCATGGACCTTCCGGGTATTTATTCTCTTTCACCATATACATTGGAGGAAGTTGTTTCAAGAAATTATCTTGTAAATGACAGACCTGATGCGATACTTAATATAGTAGATGGTACAAATATAGAAAGAAACCTTTATCTGACAACACAGCTTATGGAACTTGGTATTCCCGTTGTGTTGGCGGTTAATATGATGGATATTGTCCGCAAAAACGGAGATAAAATAGATATTGAGTGCTTGAGTAAAAAATTAGGTTGTCCCGCAGTGGAAATTTCCGCTCTTAAACTCACGGGTATTGAGGAAGCGGCAGAACTTGCAATTAAAACCGCTAAAAAAGGCAAGGTTATACCAAGACACTATTTTTCAGGCGATGTGGAACACGCTATTGCTCATATCGAGGAGGCAACCGTTCATCATTTCCCTGAAGAACAGCAAAAATGGTATGCGGTTAAGATTTTTGAGCGAGACAAAAAGGTTTTAGAGACTCTTAATTTAAGCGAGGAAACCCTCAACCACATTGAAAAAGACATTAAAAAGGTTGAGGAAATGTTTGATGATGACGCCGAAAGCATAATTATTAACGAGCGTTATAATTATGTTGAAAGAGTGCTTAAGGATTGTTATAAAAAGAAGCACCCCGACAGACTATCATTGTCTGACAAAATCGACAGTATCGTTACCAACAGAATTTTAGCACTTCCCATTTTCTTTGTGGCAATGTTCTTGGTTTATTACATAGCAATAGGCTCGGTGGGGGACTGGACAATAGGCTTCACCGAAGGTTTATTTGAAGGTATCAGCGCTGCGGCGGCTGGGTGGCTTACAAATATCGGCTGTGCACAGTGGCTTATTGAACTTATAACCAACGGTATAATTGGCGGTGTGGGGGCTGTTTTAGGCTTTGTTCCCCAAATGCTTATACTCTTTTTGCTTTTGGCACTTTTGGAAGACTGCGGTTATATGTCGAGAATAGCCTTCATAATGGATAAGCTTTTCCGCAAGTTTGGTCTTTCGGGTAAAAGTTTTATACCAATGCTTGTTGGAACAGGTTGTTCGGTGCCGGGTGTTATGGCTTCTCGTACCATTGAGCAAGACCGTGACCGCAAAATGACTATTATGACCACCTGTTTTATTCCTTGTGGCGCAAAAATGCCTATTGTAGGTCTAATTTCGGGAGTTCTTTTCTCGGGTAGCGCACTAATTGCCGTTTCAGCATATTTTATGGGTGTTTTGGCGGTAATTATATCAGGTTTAATTCTTAAAAAATCTAAGGCTTTTGCAGGTAACCCTGCACCCTTTGTTATGGAGTTGCCCTCTTACCATGCACCTGTAATGACAAATATTTTAAGAACAACATGGGAGCGTGGATGGTCCTTTATAAAGAAGGCGGGAACCATTATTTTGGCGGCAAGCGTGCTTATATGGTGTCTTGACTCTTTGTCGATTTCGGGGGGTATCCACTATATTGCCGAAGGCAGTGCCGACCCATCGATTTTGCAAACTATCGGTAAAGCGGTTGCGTGGATTTTCACACCCTTAGGTTTCGGAAACTGGCAGTCGGCTGTGGCAACTGTATTAGGTCTTGTGGCTAAGGAACAGGTTGTAAGCACACTTGAGGTTTTGGCGCAAAACGCTTCACAAGACATCACAGCCTTTTTAACAACTCCTTTAGCAGGATTTTCCTTTATGGCGTTTAATCTGCTTTGTGCTCCCTGCTTTGCGGCTATGGGTGCAATACGCCGTGAAATGAATAACGGAAAATGGACCTTGTTTGCTATTTCCTATATGTGCGTGTTCGCTTATGCTGTGTCCTTTATGATTTTCCAATTTGGCTCTCTGATTCAAGGAAACGGTAATGTAATCGGCACAATATCGGCAGTTGCAGTTTTAGGAATTATGATATATCTGCTTATTCGTAAAAATAAAAACATTTAGGAGAAAATTTATGCCTACGATTATTATTGCATCTATTATTGCTCTTTTGGTTCTGGGCATAATAGTAAATGAAATTAAAAAACGGAAAAACGGCAAAGGCGGTTGCTCTTGCGGTTGTTCTTCCTGTGCACTTAAAGATAAGTGCCACAAAGATTAGATGACAAATTCCCCTTTACAAAAAGGGGAATTTGTATTATATTGAATATATATTTTTTAAAAGAGGTAGGTAGAAAGATGCCTATTAAGATTCCAAACGATTTACCCGCAGTAAAAACCTTAAATGACGAGAATATTTTCGTTATGACCGAAACGAGAGCGATTACACAGGATATTCGCCCTCTTAAGATTTTATTGCTTAATTTAATGCCCAAAAAGATTGAAACCGAGACTCAACTTTCAAGACTTCTCGGAAACTCTCCTTTGCAGGTAGATTTAGAGTTTATACATACAAAAAGCCATAAATCCAAAAACACATCAGCAGAGCATCTTTTCACATTTTATAAGACCTTTGACGATGTGAAGGACCGCACCTTTGACGGTATGATCATAACAGGCGCACCCGTCGAGTTATTGGAGTTTGACGAGGTTGAATATTGGGATGAACTTTGCGAGATTATGGAGTGGACCAAAACCCATGTTCACTCAACCTTCCACATTTGTTGGGGCGCTCAGGCAGGGCTTTACTATCATTACGGCGTGAAAAAGTATCCGCTTGATAAAAAACTTTTTGGCGTTTTCCCCCATACGGTAGATTATAAAAAGTCAATTCTTTTCCGTGGCTTTGATGATACCTTTATGGTGCCTCAGTCAAGGCACACAACCGTCAGAACCGAGGATATAAAGGCGGTAAAAGAGCTTAAAATATTGTCCTCTTCTAAAGAGGGCGGTGTTTATGCGGTATCATCCAAAAACGGCAAACAAATTTTCATAACAGGTCATTCGGAATATGACAATATTACCTTGGCTAACGAATATTTCAGAGATTTGGGTGAGGGTAAGGAAATAGAAATGCCTAAAAATTATTTCCCCGATAATAATCCTAAAAAGACACCTCCTAATACCTGGAGAGCCCACGCAAATCTTTTATATTCAAACTGGCTTAACTATTTCGTTTATCAGACAACTCCTTATGATATTGAGAAGATTAAATAGGTGAAAAAACAAATTATAAAAAACCGCCATTTGAGAGAGTTTTATACCGCTTTCTTGGGCGGTTTTAAAATTTTTTAAATAAAATAAAGGTATTTCGACAAAAAAGTCTAATATATAATTAGAGAAAATTAAAAGGAGGATGTTTTATGGCTATACCCGAGGATGTTATAAACGAAATAAAATACCGTAATGATATTGAAACGGTCATTTCACAATATGTAACATTAAAACGCCGAGGCAAAAACCTTGTGGGTCTTTGTCCTTTCCACGGCGAAAAAACCGCCTCCTTTACGGTATATCCCGAAACCGCTTCCTTTTATTGTTTTGGTTGCGGTGTTGGCGGTGATGTTTTCACCTTTACGGGACTTATTGAAAATTTGGATTATATTGAGTCTGTAAAACTTCTTGCCGAAAGGTCGGGGGTGACCCTGCCCGAGAGCGGATATGACGATTCAATGCAAAGACTTAAAAACCGAATTTATGATATCAACCGTGAAACCGCAAGATTTTTCCACGAATATCTTTTAAGTGATGAGGGTGTCTGGGCAAGAGAATATCTGCTGGGCAGAGGGCTTAAACCTGCAACCATAAAGAAGTTCGGTCTGGGCGCTTCGCCTGACAGTTGGGATGCCCTTATAAATTACCTCAAATCAAAGGGTTACACAATAGACGAAATGGCTGCCGCAAATGTTGTTGGTAAAAGTCAGCGTGGCACTTATTATGACCGTTTCAGAAAGCGTGTTATGTTCCCCATAATTAATATAAGGGGAAATGTGGTCGGTTTCAGCGGTCGTGCAATGCCGGGTGATGATAAACAGGGCGGAAAATATGTAAATACATCGGACACGCCTGTTTACAAAAAGAGCTCAAACCTTTTTGGTATGAATCTGGCTAAAAATCACTGCGAGGAAAGAATTATTTTGGTAGAGGGTAATATGGATGTTATTTCCCTTCACCAAGCAGGATTTGAAAATACAGTTGCACCTTTGGGAACCGCCTTCACTGAAGAACAGGCCAACATTTTGGCAAGATACACCAAAGAAGTTGTCTTGACAATGGATGCCGATGAGGCAGGTCAAAAGGCAATTAAGAGAGCGGCTGAGATTTTAGAAAAAACGGGTCTTAAAACGAGGGTTATTGTAATCCCTGACGGTAAGGACCCCGACGAGTTTATCAAGAAAAACGGACCCGACCGTTTCAGAGGACTGATTGACGGTGCGGTAAGTGATATTGAATATAAGCTTTTAATGGCGGCAAAGGACATTGACCTTTTATCAGACGACGGAAAACTAAAATACCTTTCGGCTGCGGCTGAGATTATCGCTTCCCAAAGCGATATTATGACAAGGGATATCTACATAGGTAGACTAAGCGAAAAATACGGTGTTTCACGCACCGCCCTTGAAACAAAGGTAAAGGAACTTAGAAAAAGTTTTGTCAGAAGCCAAGAAAAAAAGGAAATAAATGATATCATAAGACCGAAGTTTACTAAAAACGATGTAAATCCCGAAAAGAAAATTTCGGTTAAAGGCACTAATGCTGAGGAGACCTTGATTGCGGTGCTTTTGCAACATCCCGATTTTTACAAAACGGCACAGGAGAAATTACCTCCTGAGAAAATGATAACCTCATTAAATAAAAGAATATACAGCATAATAATTGATACCTTAGAAAAGGGTGAGGGACTTGATATTTCCACCTTTGGTCAGCAGTTGCTTCCTGCCGAGCTTGGACTTTTAGTGTCTTTGCAAAACAGCGAAAGGGCGGCAAAAAACCCGAAAATTGTATTAAATGACTGTATTGAGGTTATATTAGAAGAAAACCTAAGGCTTGAAATGTCCCGCAATTCTGATGCTTCGGTTGAGGAATGGGCGCAAAGACTTCAAAATATTATAGACAAAAAACAAAAGGGGAATTAACAATGAGTGAAAAGGAAAAGAAGGATATAATAGAAACTGCAGAAGAAACTGTTTCAGATAAAGCTACAAGTATTGATGAAATTGAGAATGCTCCCGAGGATTTGGATGAGCTTTTTGCCGAGCCTCCCGCTTTGGACCTTGATTTTGATGAGGAACCTACCGAGGACGACCTTAAACTTGAGGAGATGGATGTTGATAAGCTCAGCGAGGACGATGGGAACTTTGAGAATATTTCTCTCGATGACCCTGTAAAAGTATATCTTCGTGAAATCGGCCGAGTACCCCTATTGTCAGGTGAAGAAGAGGTTGAACTTGCAGTTAAAATTGCCGAGGGTAGCGAATACGCAAAGCAAAGACTTACCGAGGCTAACCTAAGACTCGTTGTATCTATTGCTAAAAAGTATGTTGGCAGAGGTATGTATTTCTTAGACCTTATTCAAGAGGGTAATGTTGGCTTGATTAAAGCGGTTGACAAATTTGACCATACTAAAGGCTTTAAGTTTTCTACCTATGCTACTTGGTGGATAAGACAGGCAATTACCCGTGCTATTGCCGACCAGGCAAGAACTATCCGTATCCCCGTTCATATGGTTGAGACTATCAACAGACTCAAAAAAATCCAGAGTCAGTTATTGCACGAAAACGGCGTTGAGCCAAGCGAGGAAATGATTGCCGAGAAAATGGATTTACCCGTTGAGCGTGTGCGTGAAATTATGCGTGTGGCTCAAGAGCCCGTTTCAATGGAAACACCCATCGGTCCCGAGGAAGATTCCCGCCTTATGGACTTTATTCGTGACGAGGACGCTTTGGCTCCCGATGATGCGGCACTTAAGTCCATCACAAATGAGGATATTGACGGTGTTTTGAAAACCCTCACTCCCCGTGAGGAGGCTGTTATCCGTTTGCGTTTCGGTCTTAAAGACGGCAGATGCCACACTCTCGAAGAGGTTGGTATGGAGTTTAATGTTACAAGAGAGCGTATCCGCCAGATTGAGGCAAAGGCGCTCAGAAAACTCCGTCACCCTGTTCGCAGTAATAAATTTAAGGACAGATAGGAATATTTTAAATGAAATTTTCATATAAAACTAAGGGTGTATGTTCAAGACAAATTAATATAGAGGTTGAAGACGGCATTGTTAAAAAGGTGCAGTTCGAAGGCGGCTGTAACGGTAACACAAAGGGAATTTCGGCTTTGGTAGAAGGAATGAAGGCAGAAGATGTTATCGAAAAATTGAAGGATATTAAATGCGGCTTTAAAGGAACCTCTTGCCCCGCTCAGTTGGCAGAAGCCCTTAAAAGTATTTAGGAATAATCTTCTCTTAAGGGAGGAAAAAATGAATTTAGATAATGATATTAAAATTGCGGGAGACAAGCCTTCTGCAAGTGTCAAGCAAAATTTAATAAAGAGCGACAGTGCTGAAATCCTCACAAAGGAAGAAACCCAAAAGGCTAAAAATTGGGGTAAGGGCGTTGCGGAAAAGTTTATTAAGGATATTGCCGACTCTTCTGTAGGGGAGAGGGAAACAAACCTTGAAATGCTTTCCCAAAGGCGTATGCTTCTTTCCTTTGCGGCATCTATAGGCTTTGAAACGCTGACTCAAAATGATACCTTGGGCGGTCTTGCACAAAAGAGTTTTTTGGATACCTTAAAGAAAAAAGACCCCAAGCATTATGTAACGGCTGAGGATAACGGCGCATTCTCTTTTTACTACCTTGCATTCAGAAGAGGAAGCGATGTTGAACGCCGAATAGGTCAGACCTTTGCAATGCTTTGCTCTCACGATGGGGACCCCATTTATCAGGAACTCGGCGAGGCGCTTTATTGCTGGTTTTTATCGGTGGTTAAGGCTGAGGCTGAAAAATATGCAATAGAATAAAACATAAAACACCCTTTGAACGAATAAAGTTTAAAGGGTGATTTTTTATGCCGATTATTTATTTAAGTCCATCTACTCAGGAGTTTAACCCTTATGCGGGCGGCGGAAACGAAGAACAGTATATGAATTTAATTGCCGACGCTATGGAGCCTTATCTGGTGTCAAGCGGTATCAGGTTTGTGCGAAACAGTCCCGATATGACGGCGGCAAGTTCCATTGCCGAGTCTAATATGGGAAACTATGATTTGCATTTTGCAATTCACTCTAATGCGTCAAGCACAGGAAACGCCAGGGGAGTGGAGGCTTATTACTATCCCTCAAGCACACAGGGTAAACGCTTTGCCGAAATTCTTGTAAAAAATCTGCAACTTATATATCCGCTTCCCAATGCTACAAGAATTGTGCCGACCACCTCTTTGGGTGAGGTCAGACGCACCAAAGCGCCAAGCGTACTTTTAGAGGTGGCGTATCACGATAATCCTCTCGATGCCGAGTGGATAAGAAATAATGTAGAAGCTATCGCACAAAATCTTGTGCTGTCGCTTACCGAATATTTTGGAATACCCTTTAATTACCCTCAACCTATATATGTAACAACCGTTGCAACAAGGGGGTCGAATTTAAATGTAAGGTATACGCCGTCTGCCACAGCATCTATTGTCGGCAGTATTCCAAACGGCAGTGAGGTTACGGTTTTTGCTACACTGCCCGATTGGTCTTTGGTGGGTTATAATCAAACGGTCGGTTATGTGAGAAACAGCTTTTTACAGTAGTTAATCTAAAAACTTTTCAATAAAAGCCTCGGGGTATGGTGCATACATAGATGCAAGAAAAGATCTTTCCAAAAAATTTGTTAACCGCTTTAATCGGCGCTTTCGAATGAATTTTAAAATTCGTTTGCGGTAACACTTTTTAATCTTGCAACTTTTACATTCATCTGTCAAACAACAAAGCATATAATTGCATTCATCACAACGGCATTCTATTAGAATGCCGTTTCTATTTTTATGTTCTCCGTTAAAGTAACAGTTTTTACCTTTATTGCCTGGAATCAAATAATGCTTACCCATATCTAAACCTCTTTTCTTTCACCACTATAGAACAATTTGATCTAAAAGTCAATAGAACAAATTGTTCTCGATATACTAAATGTGGTGATTAAATTGAAATATAGAAGAATCAGAGATTTAAGAGAAGATAAAGATTTAACACAAGCACAGTTAGGCGAGGCTATTGGAGTACCTCAAAGAACATTATCCTATTACGAAAACGGACAAAGGATGGTGCCGTTAGAAGTTTTATCGGCTATTGCTGATTTCTTTGGTGTTAGTGTAGACTATATATTAGAGCGTACGGATAATCCCAAAACAAATAAATGATATTTTAAGGAGTTTTGCCAAAGCGGTAAAACTCCTTTTTTGTAGGCAAAAATCGGGGGCAACCATATATATTGTATAGCCGAAAATTTTTTAAAAAAAGTTTAAAAAAAGACTTGCAATTACAAAAGATATGTGTTATTATACGACAGTACGCTGTGAAAGTATGGCGTAAAACATGCGTTGATGCAGGAGGTGGCCCGTCTTGAACGGGGAAATTTCTGCGGAGTATGTCCGATTTTAAACCGGGCGAAAGAATTAGGAGTACATAAAGATACTTGCGAACTTTGTGTACAACGGCAAAGCGATTTGCCGTCCGGAATTGACTGCGACCCCAGCCAGTGCCGGTTTTATAATGGACCGTGATGAAAAACACGGCTCGTTGTAAGTTTTGCCCGCCAACTAATCAAGGAGGCGAAATTCACATGGCAGTGAAAGAAAAAATCCGCATCAGAATTAAGGGTTACGACCACGCACTTGTAGACCAGTCCGCTGAAAAGATAGTGGAAACCGCTAAACGTACAGGCGCTAGAGTATCCGGTCCCGTACCGCTACCCACTGAAAAAGAGGTTGTTACAATCCTTCGTGCTGTTCATAAGTATAAGGACAGCCGTGAGCAATTCGAAATGAGGACACACAAAAGGCTCATCGATGTTATCAGACCTTCCAACAAAACTGTTGAGGCTTTAACAGGACTTGAGCTCCCCGCCGGTGTTGAAATCGAAATCAAGCTTTAATATATATTAAGGTATTCGATTCGGCACACAGGTCATGTCGGAAAATCCGACCAATAACCAATAGGAGGAAAAAACAATGCAAAAAGGTATCGTTGGCAAGAAGCTTGGCATGACCCAGCTTTTTGACGCAAACGGAAATGTTGTTCCCGTTACTGTTATTGAAGCAGGTCCCTGTGTTATTTCACAGAAGAAAACAATTGAGAACGACGGTTATGAGGCTGTTCAAATCGGATATGGCGATTTAAAGGCTGCAAAGGTAAACAAGCCCCAGAAGGGTCACTTTGCAAAG
>JAZSDI010000031.1:0-7030 GCA_045531045.1 Acutalibacteraceae bacterium
AAACGTAGTACCTGAGGCTAGAGAAGCACTCAACCGTTTTAAGATGGAAGCTGCTAACGAGGTTGGCGTTAACCTTAAGCAGGGTTACAACGGCGACTTAACCTCTAAACAGGCTGGCTCTATCGGCGGTCAGATGGTTAATAACATCTGTCCTGTACGACATAAGAATTTCACTAGAAACTACCGCACTGTAAACGGCCACGAAAAGCAGTTTACATATAGCTTTAGGTTGGTAGTATGAAAAAAACAACGTTAATCTCTATTAAGAAATTAACGTTGTTTTTTTCTTCATTCTCTGCATTAAAGAATACTGAGAGTATTAACCGTAACGCTTTGCATTAACAAATCGACCCTATGCGTCATATAAACAACTTCGATAAGGGGATGTTTAAGTGACCGAAAAAGTTGATAAACTGGAACGTGGAGAATTTATTGAGTTTGTAAAAGGGTTGATTTTAAATTCCGAACAATACAAACGAGATAATGAAACTGATTCATATATAATTACACTTGATTTCGCCTGGGAAACTGAAAAAAGCTATTTGGTCTATAATGAAGTCACAACAAAAGAGTCACAAGAATAATTGTTGAGTATATTGAATTGTATTACAATTCAGAAAAATTACATTCAGGTATCAATTATTCAGTACCAAATCAATTTTTCACTCTTTTATCTGTCCGAAATTCTTGACAAGTTTACGCTTCGTAAATGAATAATTTGAAAATCAGACCGAATGAAAACCGGAAATCTGACCGAATGGACTGTTTCTTAAATGCCGAAATCAGCATTTTCTTTTTTTAACAACACTTAATGCAGTTTTACCAGTCAGTACAGTTAATTAACTTTGAAGTAGAATACTTGAAAGTTAATTATTTCTCTTCTATTTTTTTGCTACAATATAAGATTTTATATAGGCTTCGTACTGCTTATCGACTGCTAAGACCCAGTATTTATTTAGATTTAAGCGACTTTTGTGTTATTATACCTCATTCATCTATTCTACGAACTATTCCTGTTGCTTTCATATATACAAAATCTCCTTGCTTTACAGGCTTGACTGCTAGTATCTGTAAAACAAGGAGATTTATGCTTAAAATATGTTTTTTGTTTATGCCTTTAAAATATTCAGAACATCGTACTCTTTATTAAATTCCATAATAAATCCGTTTTCGATTTTACTTGTGAATGTGTGCGGATTTTCAGAATTCGAAGCAAACATATCATAATGATTGGGAATATTTATTTTTGCTCCAATTCTTTTTGCAGTGATTAATGCTTCTTTTACATTCATATTTCCAAGTCTGCCATTTATACAAATAAATGTAATGTCAGGATGGTATTTTGCAATATCAAACAGTTTTTCGTTGTATAGAGTATCACCACTGAAATATAAGGTTTTATTTTCGGCTTTAACAATTAAACCAAAAGCCTCTACAGTATGATCAGCAAAAACAGCTGTTATTTCGACGTCACCCACAAATGTACTTTCTCCAACGTTTAACGAAACAACATGATTTTTACCAAGTTGATTCAACACTTTTTTACCCTCATTTGTAGTAATAAAAAATTGTTCACCGTTTATTTGTGCTACTGTATCGGGATCTAAATGGTCCAAATGATTGTGGGTGCATATCACTGCTTCACAAGATATATTTTGAGGGTTAATAGGTATAGGTAAAGTGCGTGGTCTTCCTGCAACACGATTAACGCTATCAGAAAGATACGGGTCTATCATTATTTCTGCTTTTTCGGTTTTAATAATATATCCGCTTTGACCTAAAAACCTTATTGTCATTGTACGCTTTTTCCCCCATCAACGAAAATATTCTGACCGGTTATATATCTTCCCTCATCACTACACAAGAGACTGACAATTCCTGCGCAATCTTCGGGTTCACCATAAAAACCAACAGGAATACTATCCGTAACCTTTTTAGCGTATTCAGGGTCACTGAGTGCTTCAACATTTCTATCGGTATAAATTACACCGGGCGCCACATTATTAACGGTAATACCGTCCTTTGCAAGTTGTAAAGAAAGTGATTGCACCATATTTGTCTGCGCCGCCTTTGAAGCAGAGTACACAAGCATATCGGGGTGAGGCTTTGCTTCCTGAACAGAGCCTATAGTTACAATTCTTCCCCAACTTTTTTTCTTCATATTATCGACTACGGCTTGAATTAACATCATACTTGAAACAAAATTGCAGTTGAGCTGTTCATAGCAAGCTTCTACCGATATTTCTTGCCACGGTGTGCGGTACTGAAGAGATGCATTTAATATAAGTACATCCGTTTCTTTTACCATTTCACAAAGCTCACGGGTTTTCTCAATGTCAGTCAAATCGGAAACAATCACTTCCGCCACTCCGCCGTTTTGTTCAATTATTTGTTTGGTTTCGTTGGCTTTTGCTATATTTTTTGCGCCGTGAACAATAACTTTATATCCATCCTGTGCTAATCTTATAGCTATAGCTCTGCCTATTCCCCTTGAAGAACCTGTCACAAATGCTGTCTTCATTTTATCACCTTTACCTTTGTACTCTACCCGAACCGTCACCGCCGGCAAGCTTTTCAACTTCGGATACGGATACACGGTTGTAGTCACCCTCAACGGTGTGTTTAAGCGCTGATGCTGCAACTGCAAATTCGATAGCATCTTTTGAAGATTTACCACTTAAAATCGAATAAATAAGTCCGCCGCCGAAAGAGTCTCCACCGCCAACACGGTCAACTATATGCAGATGATAAGACTTTGAGAAATAGTAATCCTCGCCGTCATAAAGCATACCTGCCCAATCATTATCATTAGCAGAAATCGAAGTCCTAAGTGTGATTGCAACCTTTTCAAAACCGAATTTGTCAGCAAGTTGCTTTGCAACGGATTTATAGCCTTCGTGATTGAGCTTACCACCATAAATATCTGTGCCCTCTGCCTCAATGCCGAATACATCTTTTGCATCTTCTTCGTTAGAGATGCAAACATCTACATATTGGCATAATTCGGTCATAGCTTTGTTTGCTTCTTCCCTTGTCCAGAGCTTACCTCTGTAATTTAAGTCACAGGATATTTTAACTCCCTTTTCTTTAGCTTTAATACAAGCCTCTTTACAGATTTCTACTACATTATCGCCTAAAGCGGGAGTAATTCCTGTAAAATGGAACCAATCTGCACCATCAAAAATGCTATCCCAATCAAAATCAGCGGTTGTTGCCTGCTGAATTGCAGAATACTTGCGGTCATAGATACAAACTGAGCCTCTCTGTGAAGCGCCTTTTTCAAGATAGTAAATACCTACTCTTTCCCCGCCACGAACGATTTTAGAGGTATCAACGCCAAAGTATCTAAGGCTATCTACCGCAGCCTGACCAATAGCATGCTTGGGCAATTTTGTCACATAAACACTATCCATTCCATAGTTTGCAAGGCTTACTGCAACATTAGCTTCACCGCCGCCGAAGGTTGCCTGCATTTGGTCATTTTGGAAAAATCTATAATATCCGTTTGGAGCCAATCTTAACATTAACTCCCCAAAAGTAACTACTCTTGCCATATTAGTTTTCTCCCATCTTTTCAAGTGCTTCTTTTACAAAGAAGCTACCACCGATAGCCGCAATTTTATCAAATGCTAAAAACTCGTCGATATTACTTCTATCTACTCCACCTGTAGGAATAAATTTAACCTGCGGGAACGGCGCAGATAATGCCTTTAAAGCCTTTAAGCCACCGTATACATTTGCAGGGAAGAATTTAACGGTGGTAATGCCAAGCTCTAACGCCTGCATAATTTCTGTCGGTGTTACACAACCGGGATAATAAGGTATATTTCTTTCATTACAAATTTTAGCAACTGACACAGACAGACCGGGTGACACAATAAACTGTGCGCCTGCCTCTAGTGCATCCTCACATTGTTTTGCATTTATAACGGTTCCTGCGCCGATTGACATTTCGGGATAATTTTTACAAGCATATTCGATTGCCTCTTTAGCACAAGCAGTACGGAAAGTAATCTCCGCACAGTTAATTCCATTATTCTTAAGTGCAGTTAAAATTTTATCTGTTTCAGATAATTCCTTAATAACTACTACAGGTATACATTTTTCCATATCTATAACTCCAATTAAAGCGCTGTCTGAGTATCGTCCGGGTCACCGTTTCTTGCAAGGTCATATTCCTTAGACCAATCAAGGTCACGGTATTCCTCACCTCTTGGGTCTGTCTTTATCCATTCAACCAACATATCAAGCATTTCTTCACTCCAGGTGTTGCGGTCAATCTGAGCCGTTGTGAATTTACCCTGACAAATCATTTCAAAACCGAAATCGTCTTTAACGTGGGTCTTCGCTGCGCCTTCAACAACATCTGCAACTAAATGCGACGGAATAAATAATACACCGCCACCTGCACCGAAAACAATATCACCAGGCAGACAAACTGCACCGCCAAAGTTTGTAATATCGTTCCAATCCTTCATAACAAACTCACGGATTGGTGTTGGGTCGATACCTCTGTAATAAACCTGAACATCAGGCACTTTTTTCATTTGCTCAACATCACGAATACCGCCCCAAACAACTGCACCGCCATTTTTCGTGCGATTTTGTAAAGCGGTAGTAAGATTACCGCCCAAAAATGTGCCTTTATAAATTTTATCGTACATATCGCAAACCACTACATCACGCTCATATAGGTGGTCTATTACCCACTGATTATAGTTGCCCTGTAAACCGTCTTCAGCGCCTCTGCCAAACTGAACATCGTGCAAATCAGGACGGGTGGGACAGTAAGTACAAGTAACAGCACGGCCTACAAGCTTTCTGTCGTCATTATGTAAGGTTAGCATTGGATTTTCACCGCCGCCAACAAACTGATGCTCATAACCGAGTACAAATATCGGTTTCCATACTTCTTCCAATGTCATTCCGTAAAGGGCATCTAAGTACTTATCCTCTACCTTCGGTCTACCGTCGGGTAATCTTTCGCCTTTCCAAAGTGGTGTTAATGCAATAATTTTTTCTCTATCATTAAAATTCATACTATCAAACCTCGTTATTATTTTGCCGTAGCCACTAAATCAATATCCTTTTTGCCGTTCTTTCCGAAGGCGGCAATGATTTTTTCATCATCCACATTGAATTCATAGTCTCCAAAGAAGCCTCTGAATTCAATATAGCCATCCTCATCAGTTGTTAGGGCACCCTCGGTATGCCACTCTTCTGTTATTAATTTTTTTAACATCTGAGCCGATTTTTTCGGAGTAAGATCGTGATGAAACAAACCGCCTCTGCAGTTGTTCTCGTTCCAATTCACATTTTCTACATAACAGTAACCGTCAAACTGATTCCAATAAACCACAGTATCCACCAGCGGGTGAGAAAACCAAACAGAATACAGGTTCTTTAAAATTTCAGCCTGAAGTTCCTCAAATTCCTCGCCCTCACCAAAGGTGGGAATGGTAACCTCGGTGATTTCAAGCGGCAAGCCAAATCTTCCCAAAGTATCAAGCATTTTAAAACTTAATTCAGGGTCTGCAAAACTAAGATATTCGTGTTTTACTACACGTTCATACTGTTCATCAGTTTTAGAAGTTGCGCCCGTGAAAAGGTGGTGTTGAATACCAATTTTATCGATTGGAGTTCCCTTTAAAAGAGCGTTCTCAATTTCTAAATAATAAGCAGACCAAATTCCCTTATTGGCAACGTCCGCATTGCAACCTCCCTCATTGATAACAAGGGTTTCGTTAGGAAAATATTTTTTCGCAAGAGAAAAAGCCCATTCGTTTAAATCCTTTTTTGAGGTGATAACAGAATCGGTATTCCACATATAACTCAGCAGCGTCTCATTTATAACCTCAAATTCAACCATTCTGCCGGTATAACGGTCAGAAATTTCCTTTAAACGCTTTTCATAAAGACGTTCCATTTCTGCCATATTATCTTTTGGTAACCAACTCGGTGTAAATTTGTCGTAAACAAGACAATGTAGCTTTGTATCGATACCGTTTTGAGCACAATACTGCATACAAAGTTCCGGCGCTGGACGGCGGTAAACCTTCGGGCTGTCCTTATCATAGCGTGGCTTATTTTCTTCGGGCTCAAGTCCGTCCCAATAGAATGGAACGGTGGCAAGGTTAAAATGTTCCTTAAATAACTCGCGGAACTTTGCGTTATCTTCAGCTTTTTCAAACTCATCTAACATAAAAATATGTGCTCCGAATTTGAATTCATGGGATTTTTGATTAAACTTAACCTCGGTGTTTTTAAGGGGATTGCCTTCTTTGTCAATGAAACGAATTTTAAAATCACCCTTACGGTTTTGCTCAATACCGTCCTTTATACGAGCTTGAAGTTCAGGCTTTTCATTTGCAGCCTTTAGCCAAATTTCTTTAAGTTCTTTTGCCGATAACATATTTTCCTCCATACATGTTTTGTTAAATTTAATCTGATTAAATAAACTGTAAAATGCGGCAATTTCACAATCAAAGTTTTAGCTCCAAATTCTGTCGTTGGAAAATTCTCTATTCCATTCGTCTGTCGACTCGAAATAACCTGGGATATTGGGATTTATGTGTTGTCTTAACACTTCTTCGTTAAGGTCGTCGAAACCAAGACCCGGTTTTTCGGGAACTTTAATGAAACCATTCTTGAAAATCGGGTTTTCAATTCCCGTTACCATATCTGCCCACCACGGAACATCTACTGAATGGAATTCGAGTGCTAATACATTGTGCATTGCCGCAGCTGTGTGTACCGCTGCAAGACACGCTACAGGACTTTCGGCCATATGTATAGCAGTTGCAACACCATATTCGTCAGCAATATCCCCTATTTTCTTAAGCTCCAAAGCACCGCCACAGGTTAAAATGTCGGGGTGAATAATCGAAACACCACCTGCTTTAATAAGGCTTTCAAAACCTTCTTTTAGGTAAATATCCTCACCTGTGCAAATAGGGATAGTAGTAGAATTTTTAAGTCTTACATATTGGTCGGTATATATCCAAGGAACCATATCCTCAATCCAAGCAAG
>JAZSDI010000043.1:0-5835 GCA_045531045.1 Acutalibacteraceae bacterium
AATTGCGCACAACTATGTATGGGCAATTGATAAAAATGAAAGTTGCGGTGAAGATGGTGTTAAACACGAAGAATGTTCTGTGTGCCATATAACACGCAATGAAAATACCGTGATCAATGCAACGGGTAATCATGTTTATGATAATGATTGCGATAAACAGTGTAATACATGTGGATATATGAGAGAAATTGCGCACAACTATGTATGGGCAATTGATAAAAATGAAAGTTGCGGTGAAGATGGTGTTAAACACGAAGAATGTTCTGTGTGCCATATAACACGCAATGAAAATACCGTGATCAATGCGACAGGTATTCATGTCTATGATAATAAATGCGATACAGTTTGTAATGTTTGTTATCATGTAAGAACAATAGAACATACTTATAACAATGCTTGTGATAAAGAGTGCAATATTTGTCAGTATATTAGAGACGTTGGAGAACATAATTACACATTAAATTCGGGCTTCACCTGCAGTATATGTAAATATAGTAAAAAGCCTAACGCTCCACAATTGCTTAGTGTGACAGCTACAAATATTTATTGGCAAGGGTATGAAGGCTTTGAGTATATTGTTGAAGGTCATCAAAATTATTGGCAAAGTTATAATTACATTTCAGGCCTTATTCCAAACACGGAATACACTATTTATCAAAGAGTCGCCCAAAGCAATACCGGTAATGTAAGTGAAATTAGTGATCCTCTTAAAGTAAAGACGTTAATAGGATACACGGTAACATATAATGCTAACGGCGGTGAAAATGCACCATATTCTGAAATTAGAGCGGAGGGTGAGACATTTGCGCTTTCTTCACAGAGACCTACTCGTTCAGGGTATCAGTTCTATGGTTGGGCGACCTCTAAATATGGAAGCGTGGTTTATAAAGCTGGCGATGAATGCACCATAAAATCCGATGTTACGTTATATGCTAAATGGAGAAAAATATGTGAAGGGTGCCACGGAACAGGCGAAAAATATAATATTTCTTCTTGTATAAATTGTGATGGTGACGGTGAAGATTGGGGATTTAGAGAATGTAAAAGTTGCCTTGGAAGCGGTACTAGATTTAATGGAAGCATAATTGTTTGTGATACCTGTAATGGTCTTGGATCTGAAACTTATAGATATGTTTGTAGTAAGTGTAGTGGTGTTGGCGAAATTTACGGTTATGTAACTTGTAGTTCTTGCGAAGGAAAACGCACATTTAGTGAATTTGAGGAGGCAGTGATAACGGAATTCCCTAAAAAAATATTAATTGCTGAAAACGGAGCAGTGTTATCAATCTCAGGCGGCGAAATAATTTTATATTATTGTGATGGGTTAAGTGAAACTCAAAATATTTTCAATTCAATGATTTCGGGATATGATAAAACTTTTGCGGGAATTCAAGAGATAGTTATTGATTATTATGGAAAAACAGCAATTTGTCAAGTGGAAGTGAAATTCGTTCAAAAGAATATTCCATCGGCGCCTGTTGTTTCCAGCTTTACTGATACAACTGTTACTTTAATTAATTTTGAGGGTTGTGAATATTCTAAGGACGGTAAAAATTGGCAGTCAAGTAATATCTTTAACAATTTATCACCTGCAACAGCCTATGCGTTTTATCAGCGTTATGCCGAAACGGATACTTACTCTTATGGTAATAAAAGCACAGGTACAAGCGTTACAACCGATAAATCAAAACAAACACTTGTGCCCGATGTACCGACTGTTCAAAGCTTCACCACGAGCCGTATAACACTAAATATGGTTGAGGGCTGTGAATATAGCAAAGATGGTATTACTTGGTACGAAAGCAATGTATTCAGCGGCCTTTCTTGCGGAACGGAATATAAATTCTATCAAAGATATAAAGAAACGGCAACAACCTATCCCGGAGCAAATAGTGCTGCATTAATGGCAACGACAGACAAAGGCAGTCAAACTAAACCATCAGCACCCACTATGCTGAAGAAAACACATAATAGTGTCACGCTTACGGCGATAGATGGCTATGAATATTCCCGTGACGGTGTGAACTGGCAGACTAGCAATATATTTACTGAATTAAACCCTGAGACCAATTATATGTTTTATCAACGAAAAGCAGAAACAACAACACATTATGCAAGCACATCAAGTATGGCGCTTATAGTGAAAACTGCTGAAACACCTGCGTGTACAATAGATCCTACTGCACATATCTACGATAATTATGCAGATTCTGATTGTAACATTTGTGGATATATAAGGGAACTGTTCAACGGTTGGTTGCTTGATGATGGTAAATGGAGTTACTGTGAAAATGGATTGAAAGTTACGGGTTGGAGATTTGTTGGAAACGCATGGTATTGGTTTAACGATGCTGGAATAATGCATACAGGGTGGCTTAATTTAAACGGTACTTGGTACTACCTTGCCGACGGCGGTAATATGGTGACGGATTGGCAGTTGATAGGCAGCACATGGTATTATTTTAATGCAAGTGGAGCTATGCAGACTGGGTGGTTGCTTGACGGTTCTACTTGGTACTACCTTGCTGATAGTGGTGCAATGATAACAGGTTGGCAGTTGATAGGCGGCACCTGGTACTATCTTGCAGATAGCGGTGCAATGCTTACGGGTTGGCAATATCTTGGTGGTACTTGGTATTACTTTAACGCAGGCGGTGCTTGGATAGCATAAAATATTTTAAAAATCGAGTTTCACTTAAAGTGTGAAGCTCGATTTTTGTTATTTGTTGGTCTTATATTGACACACTCGTGTCGGGTAGCCCCATTATTCAAAACGGTAAACTTATCGGCGCCGTCACCCACGTGCTGTTGGACGACCCAACAAAAGGCTACGGCATCTTTGCGGAAAATATGCTGGAAAACGCACAAAGCATTTCAAACAAACAATTAAAAACCGCATCATAAAAACTAACCCCCCAAGACCTTGAGTCTTGGGGGGTTAAAATTATTTTATTTCATAACCGCCAACGGGACGGATGGAAAGAACGTGGCAGTTACCCTTGCCGAAGAACTTCTCGGAATATTCCTTAAATTCCTCAACCTTATCGGTGGGGACATAGCACTGAACAGCGCCTGCGAAACCGCCTCCGTGAACACGGCAAGCGCCTGTTTCTTTGAGGAAATCCTTTGTAAATGCAATTCCCAAGGGAATACCCTGCATTGAAACATCAGAAAGTGAGTAAAGGTTTTGCAAATAGTCAAAAGAAGACTGACCCGAAGCGTTAACAAGCTTCAAAAACTCCTCAAAATCACCCTTTTTAAGAGCGTTTTTCTGGTCTTCAACCCTCTTTTGCTCGTGGAAGAAGTGGAAAGCACGTAAAATTGCTCTGTCTCCGCACTTCTCACGAAGTTCAGGAATTCTGGAATAAAACTCTTCCTCGTTAGCATCTCTTAAAAACTCAACGCCCAAAGCCTCGCTTATTGCCTTACACTCAAGGGTGATACCTGCGTAATCGGGGGTAAGGTTGGTATGGTCGCCGCCTGTTTCAACAAAGCAAAGGCTGTAACCGTAACCTGTGATATCAAGGTCAACACTTTCGGTTATGGGGTTTGCGGGGTCATTGAAATCAGCGTATGTAAAGCCGCCCATACTACTTGCCATCTGGTCTAAAAGACCGCAGGGCTTATCGAAATAATCCCTCTCGGCAAACTGGCCGATTTTAGCAATTTCGATGGGAGCAATCTTATTATCAAAGAACATTCCGTTCAAGATTGTACCGATAAGCACTTCAAATGCGGCAGAGGAGGAAAGACCCGAGCCTTTGAGTACATTTGAAATGGTATAAGCATTAAAGCCTTTAAGTTGACAGCCAGCCTCGGCAAACTTGTGGCAAACACCACGAATCAGTGAAATTGCCTTGCCCGACTCTTTTTCCTTTTTGGAAAGGTCATTAATGTCAACACAGTCTTCGGGGTAGCCTTCGGACTTGATGCGGATAACACCGTCATTATTCTCTGAAACAACGGCAATAACATCCAAGTTAACACTTGCCGCTAAAACGCAACCGTGTTGATGGTCGGTGTGGTTGCCGCCAACCTCGGTTCTGCCTGGGGCAGAGAAAAAGCGGATTTCACCCGATTCGGGATATAAAGCCTTAAAGCTGTCACAAGCGGCAGCATATCTTTTTCTGGGCAATTCAGTCTCGCCGTATAAAAGGCGGAAACTGTCATCAAATTTTCCATCTAAAACAGCAGATTTAATTTCATTAATATTCATAGCTCTACCTCGTTTTTTATTTTACAAGCGCCAAGGTATCTCTTGCAATAGCAAGTTCTTCGTTAGTGGGGATAACATAAACGCTGACACGGCTATCATCAGTAGAAATCTTATTTTCGCCTCTTAAAGCGTTCTTGTCAGCATCAATTTCTACGCCTAAGAAGGTTAAATGTTCGCAAACTGTTGCTCTTAACTCGCTGTCATTCTCACCGATACCGCCTGTAAATACAATAGCGTCAACACCGTTCATAGCGGCAATATAGGAGCCTACAAATTTAACAATTTGATAGCGTTGCATATCAATAGCAAGTTTAGCTCTCTCGTTGCCCTCACTGGCTGCGGCGGCAACATCACGGTTATCGTTAGAAACGCCCGAAATACCCAAAACACCCGACTCTTTATTGAAAATGCGGTTTAAGTCTGCAGGAGAAAGGTTTTCTTTCTCAGCAATAAAGGTGATAGCAGAGGGGTCAAGAGTACCTGTTCTGGTGCCCATCATAAATCCGTCAAGAGGAGTAAAGCCCATAGAGGTATCCACACACTCGCCACCGTTTACAGCAGTAATGGAGCAACCGTTTCCTAAGTGACAGGTAATAATCTTAAGGTCCTTGATGTCCTTACCCATAACCTCAGCACATCTTTTGCTTACAAAGTCGTGGGATGTACCGTGAGCACCGTATTTTCTAACCTTATAATCGGTATAATACTTGTAAGGAATTGGGAACATATATGCTTTAGCAGGCATTGTCTGATGAAAAGAGGTATCAAACACTGCAACCTGAGGCTTCTTATCGCCAAAGGTTTCAATACAAGCTCTGATAGCCAAAACGTGAGCGGGGTTGTGCAAGGGAGCCAATGCGCCAAGCTCGTCAATATCGTTAAGAGCCTGTGGAGTAATAATGCAAGAGCCCTTGAAGATGCTACCGCCCTGCACGATACGGTGGCCGATGGCACCGATTTCATCAAAAGAGTCAATAACCTTAGCGTCGCTTTCGGTCATAGCGTAAACAACGGCCTGAAAAGCCTCACTATGGGTAGGCATTGGGGTTTCTTTTTCATAGGTCTTACCGTCTTGAGATTTGTGGCTTATACGGCTTCCCTCAACACCGATTCTTTCACAAAGACCTTTACAAAGCACCTGCTCGTTTTCCATATCAATAAGCTGATATTTAAGCGAGGAGCTTCCTGCGTTAACAACGAAAATTTTCATTTGCTTTCCTCCTTGCATAAATGCAAAAAATATGTTAAATTATTCTTATATATAATACTTTATATCTATGTAAATTTCAAGGGTTTTTCGCAAAAAAGAGGTGAAAAAATGGCAACTGTCGGTATAATTGCAGAATTTAACCCCTTGCATAAAGGTCACGAATATTTAATAAGCCGTGCAAAAGAGCTCGGAGAGGTTGTCTGTGTTATAAGTTCAAACTTCGTTCAGCGGGGCGACACTGCCATTTCCCCCAAGGAAATCAGGGCAAAATCCGCCCTTTTGGCGGGTGCCGATTTGGTGGCAGAACTGCCTGTTTTGTGGAGTATGTCAACCGCCCAGAATTTTGCTTTAGGCGGTGTTAGTTCTCTTGTGGCTTTAGGTTGCGACACCCTCATTTTCGGAAGTGAAG
>JAZSDI010000098.1:0-2040 GCA_045531045.1 Acutalibacteraceae bacterium
TCCTCTTCGTTGCAAACAATTCTTGCAAGTAATGTCTTATTGTCAGACAAGCGGTGGGCTAAATTCTCGGCAGTATCGTCAGCAATAATCTCGCCACGGTTAATGATTATAACCCTTTTGCAAACTGCCTGAATTTCTGACAAAATGTGGGAAGACAAAATAATTGTGTGGTTTTTGCCAAGTCTTCCGATAAGATTTCTGATTTCAATAATCTGTTTGGGGTCAAGACCAACGGTAGGCTCGTCCAAAATCAGCACATCGGGGTTGCCAATTAATGCCTGAGCGAAACCCACTCTCTGGCGGTAACCTTTTGAAAGGTTTTTGATAAGGCGGTTTGCCACATTGTCAATACCAACCAAACGCAAAACCTCGTCAATATGGGGTTTCTTGGGGAATTTAACTTTCTTAAGGTCATAGATGAAATTCAAATACTCCCTAACCTTCATATCGGTATAAAGAGGGGGGATTTCGGGGAGATAACCTATACGGCGTTTTGCCTGTTCGGGAAATTCCACAATATCAAAACCGTCAATTTCCACCTTTCCCTGTGTCATAGAAAGATAACCGGTCAAAATATTCATAATGGTTGATTTACCGGCGCCGTTAGGTCCCAAAAAGCCGATAACTTCGCCCTTTTCAATGTTAAAGTTTACATCTTTAACAGCAAGGTGAGTACCGTACCTTTTGCTAAGGCCTGAAACATTAATCATTTTATTTCCTCCTAATTTAGTTGCAATGTATCATATTAGTATAATAACAAAAAAGTTATATACTTTTTTTAATAAACTGTAAATTTCACGCTTGGCTTTTTGAGGCATCTGAGCCACGATTATAGCCGCAAAAACAAGAACACAGCCGATTAATTCTTTTGTGCTTAAACTATTGCCCGAAATCAGCCATCCGCCAAGTGCCGCAAAAACGCTTTCAAGACTCATAGTAATTGAGGCAACCGTCGGCTCGGCATATTTTTGACCCACAATTTGCAAAGTGTAAGCCACTCCGCTTGACATTACGCCAAGATAAAGAATTTGCGGTGCAGCGGCGAGAATATTTGAAAGTAATATTTCATTAAACTCAAAAATTATCGCAAGTAGCGCCGAAACAACTGCTGCTACCAAAAACTGCATAATCGAAAGTTTTACACCACCAGTGAGTCCAACAAATTTATCCACTGCCATTATGTGCAACGCAAAAGAGATAGCGCAAAGGAATATAAGGAAGTCTCCTATGTAAATTCCGCTGACTCCCTTTGAAAAGCAAAGAAGATAAATGCCCGATATTGCAATCAAAACGCCCAATAAAACGGGAAAGCCTACCTTCTTTTTTAAAAATATCGAAAAAATGGGAACTAAGATTACATATAAGGCGGTAATAAAACCTGCTCTTGCCTCACTTGCAACACCCTTAGGGTAAGCCGCAATTCCAAATTGTTGAAAATTAATGGCAACCGATAGACAAAGTCCGCACACTAAAGCGCAAATATAATAACTTTTTTTATCTGCCTTGTTTTCGGGAAAGAAATTTTTCGGGGTGTTTTTACCGCTTATAAGCCAAAAGGCATATAACACAACAGCACCGATTATCGAACGCAACGCATTAAAAGCAAAGGGTGGTACCAAAGCGGCAGCACCGCTTTGAGCCACAAAGGCCAGTCCCCAAATGATGGCGGCGACCGTGAGAATTAAGGTACCTTTTAAATTGTTATTTTTCATTTTTCGGTTCCTTTATGCTTAGAGAGATTCGTTTTTTGGCCACATCCACGCCTATAACATAAACATCCACAATGTCGCCAACCTTTAAAACCTCTAAGGGATGCTTTATAAAGCGGTCACATATACGGGAAATGTGAACAAGTCCGTCCTCATGAACGCCGATATCCACAAAGGCACCGAAATCTATAACATTTCTGACCGTACCTTTAAGCTTCATACCAACCGCCAAATCCTCAATAGACATAACATCCTTGCGCAAAAGGGGTTGAGGAAGCTCGTCACGGGGGTCTCTGCCCGGACGGGTCAATTCTTTCACAATATCCTCAAG
>JAZSDI010000105.1:0-3337 GCA_045531045.1 Acutalibacteraceae bacterium
TCGGTGATATTTGTGAGGGTAATATAATTTCCAAAAAGGAAGGACAAACGGGAATCATCATCCTTAAAATAAAGACTTTCTCTTAGTCCCTTCGGCAACTGGTCTATAAAGCAGAAAATACACTTATTTCGGCAAGAGTGCTTTTTGTCCATCAAATAGGTTTCAAACTCAAGCCCTAACTCGTCATATTCCTTTTTCTTTACCTTTTTAGAAAGAGTTTTACCCTTTGAATTTATAAATTCAAGGGTCAGCTTTTCACTGTTTTGATAAAAACGGTAGTCAAGCACATCCATTATACTATTACCGCTGATACTAACTAAGGTGTCGCCCTCACGCATACCTGCCTTGTAAGCAGGGCTTCCCTTAATTACAGATTTTACCGTTACCGACATTATATCACCTCACACATAAAAAATCAGAGGGGGAATTCGACCTTCCTCCTCTGACCCTAATTTAATAAATCTTATTCGCCAACCTCAATAACTGTACGGCCGTTGTAGGTTCCGCAGGTGGGACAAATTCTGTGGGGACGCTTGTAAGCACCGCACTCGCACTTAACTAATGTAGGAGCGGTGAGCTTCCATAAATTGTTTCTTCTCTTATCTCTTCTAGCTTTAGAAGTCTTTCTCTTTGGTACTGCCATTATTGGCACCTCCTTAAAGTATAATACAATTTAATTATCAAGTAATTCAGCAAGGGCTGCTAAGCGGGGGTCTATTTCCTTTTTAACGCACCCACATTCGCCCTCATTAAGGTTTTTGCCGCATTTATAGCATATCCCCTTACAGTTTTCATCGCACAAATGCTTCATAGGAAGATTTGTTACGGTTTCCGTATACAACAACTCGTCCAAGTCAAGCTTCATATTCGGAACTGTAATAATGGTGTCGCTGTCCTCCCCCTCTATCGAGGTTGCAAGGGACTTTGAAACCTTTAAGGTATGCGTTCTGGCGGTTCGGGTACCGCAGCGGTCACAAGAAGCGTCAAACTCAAAAATGATATCGGCTTCTAACCTTACAAGACTTGCTTTGTTTGTGATTTCTCCCACGATTTCAACGGGCTTTTTGAGCGGATATTCACCCATGTAATCAATGTTCGATAAATCCAAAGCATACTTTAAAGGCAAAGCAGAATTATCAGTAACAAATATATGTTTTAAATCAATAATCATACTTCCACCTCTAATGTCACAAATGATATTATATCTATTGCCACCTTGTTTGTCAAGGTTTTTTCTTACAATTTATCTATTAAAATTATTGCCCCAAATATTTAATTTTCACAAATTTTGCATAGTCTTTCACTTCTTGCCACATTTGGTCTGTAACAACCGTGCCCTCGCCGAAAAGAAGCGCCTTTAAAGCCTCCTCGTTTGCCGCCTCTAAAGGAGAACCGCAAAGATAACCCACACTCACCGAAAAATAATCGGCAATTTTGCAAAGTGTATCGGCAGACAAGCTTTTAATTCTCCCCTTTTTATAATCGGTAAGGGTTGAACGGGGAATTTTACACTCCTTGCAAAGGGTTGTTACATTTATCCCCTTTTTGATGCAAAGTTCCTCAATTAAATCATAAACAAATACCATAATCTTCTCCTTTTACGGAATTTAGTAATTTTGTCCTTGACAAATACGAATTTCAGTATTATAATCTGCATTAATACGAAATTTCGTAATTTTCGATTATTATAATACATTATTTCGTAATTGTCAAGCAAAGGAGCTTTATAAATTTGTATTACTGTAAAAACTGCGGAAAGGAATTTGAAAAACCCGAGAAAACCTATGAGACACATCATTTAAGCAATCCCCCTTTTGAATTGCTTTATGTTTGCCCCACCTGTAAAAGTTCTAACTTTTATGAAAAAAACTCCACCCACTGCAGATGTTGCGGAAGCCGACTTCCAAGCGGTGCCAGTGAATACTGCAGTCCCTCTTGCAAAATCAAGGGAGAAAAAATGTGGAGGCGTGAGCTTAAAAAAAGGCAGTCAGACCTTAAAGACCCATTGAAAATGATAGTAAAGGAGTGTGCCATTTATAATAATTCTCACGGCACACGTTACAGCTACGGTCAATATGTAGCATTAATCAGACCAAAACTTTTAAAGGAGGGCAAAAAATGCGCCAAAAAAAGAAAGAATATTTAAGCAGTTATCTTCTGCAGGAAACCAAAATAAACAGGCTCAAAAAAATGGCGGATTTAAACCCCGAACTAGCGCCTCAGTACAGCAAAGCCTTAAACGAAGCGTTACTCTTAAGAATAAAGATAGAGCGTCAAATATCCGAGGTGGACTCGGGAATTTTGAGCGAGGTTTTATATCAAAAATACATATTTGGCAAAACCCTTGAAGATATAGGTGCTATTTTAAACTACAGCACACGCCATATAGAGCGTTTACATATCAAAGCATTGGACCTTTTTAAAATGTAACTTTTTGCCTCTTTACATTTTAAAAATTAAGGAGTAAAATAACAACAGAACAAGTGTTTGGAGGGATTGTGTGAAAGACAGAGTTATACTTCACTGTGATTTGAATAATTTTTTCGCATCGGTCTCTCTTGTTTTTAATCCAACACTCAAAGATATGCCCGTTGCCGTTTGCGGAGACAAGGAAAACCGCCACGGCATTATTCTTGCAAAAAACGAAATTGCCAAGAAATTCGGTGTTAAAACCGCCGAGCCTATTTTCGAGGCAAAAAGAAAATGCCCCGCCCTTGTAACCTTACCCGCAATTTATGACAAATATGAGGAATATTCTAAAAAAGCGCAGGAAATTTACCGCCGTTATACTGATATGGTCGAGCCGTTTGGTATTGACGAATGTTGGGTTGATGTTACGGGAAGCGTTGTTCTTTTCGGTTCAGGCGAAGAAATTGCCTTTAAGATTAAAGAAGACATTAAAAAAGAACTCGGCATTACTGCATCGGTTGGTGTGAGCTTTAACAAGGTTTTTGCAAAGCTCGGCTCTGATATGAAAAAACCCGATGCTATAACCCTTATAAGCCGAGAAAACTTCAAGCAAAAAATTTGGAATTTGCCAATATCTGACCTATTGTTTGTAGGAAACAAAACAAAAGAAAAGCTTAAAAGCGTTGGGGTCAGAACTATCGGCGAAATTACCTTTTGCACCGACGAAAGCCTTAAAAAGTTGCTCGGCAAAAATGGACTTGAACTAAAAGCTTTTGCACTGGGAGAGGACCGCTCCCCCGTTGTTACCCCAAGTTTTGAGGACAAACCAAAAAGTGTTGGAAAATCAGTAACGAGAGGCACAGATTTTACAAACGAAAAACAGGTTTGGCAAGAGTTTTTATCCTTTGGCGAGACCATTTGTGCGACA
>JAZSDI010000122.1:0-9694 GCA_045531045.1 Acutalibacteraceae bacterium
TAAAGGCGAATATAACTGAAGAATCAACTTGTCAAAACAAATCGGTTTTTCTGGCACGCTGAAAGGGATTTTGTCTCGGCACTCCCGTGCCTATCGCCTCGCTTACGCTCGTTGCCCCGTCGCAAAAACAGTCCAGTGGACTGTTTTTTATCTCCTTGTTCGAATCCCTTTTTAATATAAAATTAAAAGAGAGTAATACCTACGGCATCACTCTCTTTTAATGGCACGCTGAAAGGGATTCGAACCCCCGACCCTCTGCTTAGAAGGCAGATGCTCTATCCAACTGAGCTATCAGCGCATATTGTGATTTTCACAACGCAAGTCATTATAACACAAACATTTTTAATAATCAAGTCTTTTTTAAAAAATTTTAAGGCTCACTAAAAAGTGAGCCTTTTAAACTTAAATTTCTTTGGTCCAACCGTAGCTATCCTCAATTTTGCCCCACTGAATACCTGTTAAGGTATCATAAAGCATTTGAGTTGTTTCACCGATTTCGCCGTTGTTAATTTCATATTTAACATCCTTGTAGCAAAGTTCACCGATGGGAGATACAACAGCCGCTGTACCGCAACCCCAAGCCTCTTTTAGAGTGCCGTTTTTAAGTGCTTCGCCTAATTCATCAACACTTAAAAGCCTCTCGCTAACCTTAAAGCCCTTATCTTTAAGAACTTCAATGCAAGACTTTCTTGTGATACCTGGGAGAATTGAGCCTGAGAGCATTGGAGTTACGATTTCATCACCGATTTTAAACATAACGTTCATTGCGCCAACTTCTTCGATATACTTTCTCTCAACACCGTCAAGCCAAAGAACCTGAGCATAGCCCTTTTGAGCGGCTCTCTCACCTGCTCTGTTAGATGCAGCATAGTTACCGCCGCATTTAGCGTAACCAGTACCTCCACGAACAGCACGAACATCCTCGTCCTCAATCATAATCTTAACAGGGTTAATACCCTCTTTATAATAGCTACCAACAGGAGAAGCAATTATAACATAGGTTGCATTATGAACAGCGTGAACGCCTAAAGATTCGTCGTTACCGAACATAAAGGGTCTGAGGTAAAGAGATGTACCCTCAGCAGAAGGAGTCCAATCTTGCTCTAAATCAACAAATGTTGTTAAAACCTCCATTGCCAAATCCTCAGGGATTTGGGGTAAGCACAAACGCTCGGCAGAGTTATTCATTCTGCGGATATTCTCAATAGGACGGAAAAGCTGAACCTTACCGTCAGCACGGCGATAAGCCTTTAAGCCTTCAAAAATCTCGGAGCCGTAATGCAAAACGGTGGAAGCAGGATGAATAGAAAGATTTTCAAAGGGGACTATTCTTGCATTGTACCAACCCTTTTCACTGTTCCAGTCCATCATAAACATATGGTCGGTGAAAATCTTACCGAAACCCAAAGTAGAACTATCGGGTTTTTCCTTTAAAACGGGAGCCTTAGTAATTTTAATTTCCATAATTAGTTCTCCTTTCCGAGATTTAATGCCTTAAGGTTAAACTCAAGCATATTTGCGTGACGGGCAGAAATAACCTTTGAAAGAGCGGCGTCAATACCCTCTTTATTAAACTGACCCATTTCAGCCATAACCTTACCAACAATAATCATATTAGCCAAGGTAGGCATATTATTTTCATTTGCAAGACCCGTAGCGTTAATATAGTGCACCTTAACATCGGTACGCTTAACCTTACGCTCAATAAGAGTGCTGTCAACAAAGATAGTACCGCCCGAAACAACAGTGTCCTCATACTTATCAAGAGAAGGCAAATTCATTGCAACCAAAACATCGGGTTTTGAAACAATGGGAGAACCAATAGCAGTATCACTGATGATAACCGAGCAACTTGCAGTACCTCCACGCATTTCAGGGCCGTAAGAAGGAAGCCAACTTACTTGATTATTTTCAGACAAGCCCTTGTAAGCCAAGAATTTGCCCGAGAAAAGAATTCCCTGTCCGCCAAAACCGGCAAACAAATACTGTGTAGTAGCCATTATGCATCCTCCTTTTCTGCGCTTCTATCCTTATAAACGCCCAAAGGATAATAAGGAATCATTTTTTCGTCAATCCATTCAAGTGCCTTCTGAGGAGTCATACCCCAGTTGGTAGGACAGCTTGAAATAACCTCAACCAAAGAGAAGCCTTTGCCATCAACTTGATTTTGGAAAGCCTTTTTAATAGCCTTTTTAGCGGCTTTAACATTTTTAACATTATTAACAGCAACACGCTCAAGATATTCAGCGCCGTCTAACTGAGAAAGCATTTCGCAAACTTTGATGGGGAAACCGCAGTGGTTAACATCTCTGCCGTAAGGAGAGGTCTGAGTAACCTGACCGGGCAAGGATGTGGGAGCCATCTGACCGCCTGTCATACCATAAATTGCGTTGTTGATGAAAATAATTGTAATATTCTCGTTACGAGCAGCAGCGTGAACAGTTTCAGCCATACCGATAGAAGCCAAGTCGCCATCACCTTGATATGTAAATACAATGTTTTCAGGTAATGCACGCTTAACACCGGTAGCAACTGCAGGAGCACGACCGTGAGCAGCCTCAATCATATCGCAATTAAAATAGTCATAAGCCATAACAGAACAGCCAACGGGAGCAATACCAATGGTCTTACCCTCGATGCCCAATTCATCCATAACCTCGGCAACCAAACGGTGAACAATACCGTGGGTACATCCGGGGCAGTAATGCAAGGGAACATCAGCCAATGCATGGGGTTTATCAAATACAACCATTATTTAGCACCTCCGTTATTCATAGAAATAATAGCCTCTAATACCTGCTCGGGAGAAGGAATCATACCACCTGCACGATTGCAAAGGGTTACAGGCACTTTACACTCACTAGCCAAACGAACATCTTCAATCATCTGACCCATTGAAAGCTCAACAGAAATAATACCTTTAACCTGTTCAGCTGCCTTTTTGAAAGGTGCTACGGGGAAAGGCCAAAGAGTAATAGGACGGATAAGACCAACCTTAATTCCCTGTTTACGAGCCTCATCAATAGCATTTTTAGCAACACGGGAAGCAATACCGAAAGCGGTAACGCAAATTTCAGCATCCTCCATCATGTATTCTTCATACATAGTCTCGTTTTCCTCAATAACCTTATAGCGTTCATAACGCTTAAAGTTTTCCTCCTCTAACTTTTCGGGAGAAAGGAAAAGAGAGTTTGTGATATTGTGTTCCCTCTCAAGATTTGTGCCGTTGGTAGCCCAAGGCTTTTCGGGAGCGGGTTTAACGTCAAAATCAAGAGATACAGGCTCCATCATCTGACCCATTGTACCGTCAGCCAAAATCATAGAAGTCATACGGTATTTATCAGCAAGTTCAAAGCCTTTAACAGTGAGATCTGCCATTTCCTGAACCGAAGCGGGAGCCAAAACTATCATATGGAAGTCGCCGTGAGCTCCGCCCTTTGTGGCCTGAAAATAGTCAGACTGTGAAGGCTGAATACCGCCAAGACCGGGGCCGCCACGCTGTACGTTAACTATTAAAGCGGGCATATCAGCACCTGCTAAGTAAGAAAGACCCTCGCCCTTTAGGGAAACACCGGGGCTTGAAGAAGAGGTCATAACTCTATGACCTGTGGAAGCTACGCCGTAAACCATATTAATTGCGGCAATTTCACTTTCAGCCTGTAAGAAGCAACCGCCGATTTTAGGCATTCTCTTTGCCATATAAGCGGCAATTTCAGTTTGTGGGGTTATAGGATAACCGAAGTAATGGCGACATCCTGCAATAATAGCAGCCTCAGCAATAGCTTCGTTACCTTTCATTAAAACCTTATCTGCCATATTTTTCACTTACCTTTCAACCTTAATTATGCAGTCAGGACACATAGTAGCGCAAAAAGCACAACCGATACAAGCATCCTCATTAACTGCCTCAACGGGATTATGACCTTTCTTGTTGATTTTGTCTTTAGCCAAAGCCAAAACCTGCTTGGGACAAGCATCAACACAAAGACCGCAACCCTTACACTTATCTGTTTTAAAGGTTAACTTTGCCATATTTATGCACTCCTTTTACAAAGTTAGTTTATTTTCTTTTGAAGCTTTAGTGGGAAAAGATTATTTATCTTACCACAAAGCTCGTCAAATAGCGTTTCATTAACCGAGGTGCAAACCAAGGGCAAACCTGTTGCATTAGATACATCCTCAGCGTATTTAAGGGAATTTAAAACATCTTCTGCGGTTGTTTGAACTCCCAAATTAGAATTATTAATAATTCCCGTAAATTTAAAGCTACCCGCCGTTTCAATTTCTGCCATAACCTCTAAGGTTGAAGCAACATCAGGGGTTAAGGGGCGGTATTTATTGATTACAAGAAATGCCTCATAGTCGTTTTCTTCCATAATTTTAGGAGAAATTCTGCCTAAAGCCAAAGCTCCTCGGTCATCACCGCCAACATCAATTACCGCTTTAACGGTTTTATCGTCGGTCAGCGAATACATATCCTGAGGGAGTGCAGGAATATCAACATTTGTTCCCGCATACTCAGAGGCTATGAGCCTTATTCCCTTTTCTTTTAATTCCTCTGCGCTGTCTTTAGTGCGGAAATACGGATTTACAATATCTAAATCCGCAATAGCCACATTGTCATAAGTCTGTTTAATTTCATACGCCATATTAAGGGCTATATTGGTCTTTCCGCTACCATAATGACCGCAAAGTAAGGTTATTCTTTTATATTCCATAAACTTACAACTTATTTCTTTGGATTTTACCGCTTACAGTTTTTGGTAAACTGTCTCTGAATTCCACAATACGAGGATATTTATAAGGTGCGGTACGCTCTTTAACATAGTTTTGGATTTCCTTTTTAAGCTCATCGGTACCATTAGTGCCGTTTACCAAAACGATACTTGCCTTTACAACCTGACCGCGAACTTCATCAGGAGCGGCAGAAACACCACATTCAAGAACATAAGGAAGTTCCATAATAACGCTTTCTATTTCGAAAGGTCCAATGCGGTAACCCGAAGACTTAATAACATCGTCAACACGGCCAACATACCAGTAGAAGCCATCTTCATCAACCCAAGCGGTGTCGCCTGTGTGGTAGAACTTACCGTCCCAGGTTTCACGGGTTTTTTCTTCATCGCCAAAGTAACAGGTAGCAAGACCGCAAGGCAAACCGTTTTCAATATTGATAACAATTTCTCCGGTCTCACCAACCTCAGCCTCGTTGCCGTCGGCATCAATTACACGAACATCATAAATCGGAGAGGGTTTACCCATTGAGCCGATTTTATGAGGAGCACCTGTCATATTACCGATAATCATTGTGCTTTCGGTCTGACCGAAGCCTTCAAGAATCTGAAGACCTGTAATTTTTTCAAACTGGCGGTAAACCTCAGGATTTAATGCCTCACCCGCTGTTGTCATATGCTTAACAGATGATAGGTCATATTTTGAAATATCCTGTTTAATAAGCATTCTAAGCATTGTGGGAGGTGCGCAGAAGGTTGTAATATTGTGCTTTGCAAACATCGGCAAAATTTCAGCCGCATCAAAACGGTCAAAATCATAAACAAAAATTGCAGCCTCGCTTAGCCACTGACCGTAAAGTTTGCCCCACATAGCTTTAGCCCAGCCTGTATCCGAAATTGTGAAATGCAAACCGTCGGGGTCAACATTGTGCCAATATTTAGCAGTGTGGAAATGACCCAATGGATACTTGTAATTGTGAGCGGCGATTTTTGGATAACCCGAAGTGCCCGATGTGAAATACATAAGCATTAAATCGTCACCGCAAGGAGCATCGTCTGTGCGGTCATAGTGGGTGCTGTAAAGGTTGTATTCCTCATCAAAGCTACGCCAACCCTCACGCTGACCGTTAACAACAAATTTATGTACTACCTGTGGATTTTTCTCACAAGCAAGGTCAACTTGATGAGCAACATCGCCGTCAGCAGTGCAAACAATTGCAGAAACACCTGCCGAACGGAAACGGTAATCAAGGTCTTTTTCAAGCAACTGATTTGTTGCAGGAATTGCAATAGCGCCAAGCTTGTTTAAAGCCATCATACAGAACCAGAACTGGTAATGTCTCTTTAAAATAAGCATTACACGGTCGCCTTTTTTAATGCCTAAAGACTTAAAATAGTTTGCAACCTGATTAGATGCCTTTTTAATATCCTTAAAGGTAAACTGTTTTTCTTCGCCGTCACGGGAAATATGTAACATTGCAAGTTTCTTAGGATTGCGGTCTGCCAAAGCATCAACCAAATCGAAAGCAAAGTTAAATTTCTCAGTGTTTTTGAATTTAATGGAAAGAGGTGTGCCAACCTCGTTTTCTTCAATATCAATAAAGTTATTGTAAATTCTCTCTTTTGGGTCTTTCTTATGAATGGGACCCTTGATTTCGGTTTTTAAAGGCTTGATTTCAGATAATTCGGGAATTGGCTCTCCTGTGGGGTTAAGAACTATAGCATAGAACTTACAGTTTTCGCCGTCAACCGCAATCATTCCGTGAGGTGTCGAGGAATCATAATAAATGCTATCCCCTGCACCTAAAACTACAGTATGATTTCCAACCTGAACCTTAAGCTTACCCGAAATTACAATATCACACTCTTGACCTGCGTGGGTTGTAAGTTCAATTTCCCTGTTCTGAGCTTCTTCACTGTAAACGCTTTCAACATACAAAGGCTCGGCAATACGGTTTCTGAAAGCAGAAGCCAAGTTGAAATAGGTCATACCGTGAGCCTTTTCAATCTTTTGACCCTCGCCCTTGCGGGTTACGGTATAAGACTTGAGTTTAGGGCTTGAACCCTCAATAATATCGGTAACGTCAACATTAAATACATTAGCGCAACGGTAGATAAAAGCAAAGTTTAAGTCGCTTTCGCCGTTCTCACACTTAAGATATTCTTCGGTTGTAACAGCAGTTTTAAGAGCCATTTCCTCGATCGAAAGACCCTCAATTTCACGCAATTCTTTAATACGCCCTGCCATTTCCTTGATTTTAAAATCAAGACCGTTAATTTTGTTCATACATTTCTTCCTTTTTTGTGAGATTAGACGGACAAAAACAATAAACGCCCGTCCCAAAGAGAACTTTGAGACGAGCAAAATTATTTCATTTACCCGCGGTACCACTCAAATTGCAGTAAATCTACTGCCACTCAGGGTCTAACAACCCTTAATGCCTTTACGCAGCAATCACGGAGAAGTTCTACTCGCCTTTAAAGGTTTTCTTCCTCTCGGCTCAGAAGCTACAAACACAAAATCAGCAACGATAACTTACACCAACCGTTATCTCTCTAAAGAAGCGATGTTTTGCGCACTCTTCGTCCACGCCTTTTTAAACGAAACTATTTTATCACAACAAATCCGTTTTGTCAACAATTTTGAGTGAAAATATTGTCAAATTAACTGTTGCCTAAATCTTCCTTTAAAGATACTGTGACTTGTTTGTTATAACCCTCAAATTTTTCTTCCACATTTTCGGGTGTTGAGTTTTGGGTTATGAGGCTGACTATTGGCACGATAATCATACCGCTAAGCATTGCAAAAACACCTGAATACAAGGAGTTTTGGAATACAAGTCCTAAAAATCCACCCGAAACAGTTATAACCTTCATTGAAACTAAAAGTTGGAAAAGCATAACCGAAATTCCAAAAATAAAGTTTGCTAAAACGGCAGTCTTTGTGGTCTTTTTCCAATATAAACCGTATAAAAACGGTGCTAAGAAAGCACCCGCCAAAGCGCCCCAGGAAACACCCATCATTTGAGCAATGAATACAAAATCTTTCCAGATAGAATCCTTTAAAATTGCAATCACAGCAGAAATGATTATGAAGAATAAAATCAAAATTCTAAGGGTTGTAATCTTGGTTTTTTCACTCTTCATCTTTTTAGCAGGAACTATAACATCAAGTGTTAAGGTTGAAGCCGATGTCAACACCAAAGACGAAAGGGTTGACATTGAAGCTGAAAGCACAAGCACAATTACAATGCCGATTATGTAAGGCGAAAGATTTGAAAGCATTGTTGGAACGATAGAGTCAAAGCCGTTTGCCGCCACGCTTTCACTTGTAACGAAAAGTCTGCCAAAACCACCAAGGAAATAGCAACCACCTGCAACAATTACAGCAAAAGCAGTTGAAATTATGGTGCCCTTCTTAATTGCCGACTCGTTTGAAATTGCGTAAAACTTACCGACCATTTGAGGCAAACCCCAAGTTCCCAAAGAAGTGAGCAATACAACGACAGTTAAAAATAAGGGATTAGGTCCTAAGAGTGAGGTGTATTCCCAACCCTCGTTTTGAGCAAGAAGACTAACCGAATCTTTAAGACCGCCATTAACATTAAGAACAGCAATTATTACGGCAATTATGCCTCCAAGCATTATAATTCCTTGGATAAAATCGTTAATTGCAGTTGCCATATATCCGCCGAAAATAACATACAAGCCGGTTAAAATTGCCATTGCCAATATGCAAACCCAGTAAGGAATATCAAAAGCAATTCCAAATAAACTTGAAAGTCCGTTATAAAGTGATGCGGTGTATGGAATAAGGAAAACGAAAACAATTACCGAAGCGGCAATTTTAAGCCCTTTTGAGTTATATCTTTTTTCAAAAAAGTCAGGCATTGTTTTGGAATTAAGATGTTGGGTCATAATCCTTGTTCTTCTGCCTAAAATTCTCCAAGCAAGTAATGAGCCGATAAAGGCATTGCCAAGACCTATCCAAGTGGACGACAATCCAAAATTCCAACCAAACTGACCGGCATAGCCAACAAAAATAACAGCAGAAAAATACGATGTGCCATAAGCAAACGCAGTAAGCCAAGGACCAACCGAGCGGCCGCCCAAAACAAACCCGTCAACATTGGTTGCGTGCTTTGTGCAATAAAGTCCGACACCTATCATAAGTGCAAAAAAGCCGACAACCAATATAGTGGTAAAAATTTCTCCTGTCATTTTAAACCCTTCCTTTAACTATTAATTTGAGCCTCCACAAGACTCACTTTGCAATATTTTTCTCTAAGCGCCGGTTTTTCAATTTTACCGGTGGGATTACGGGGAACTTTATCGAAGAAGATGGTCTTTGGGCGTTTGTAACGTGGCAAAGCCTCACAGAAAGCATTGATTTCTTCTTCCGAAGCAGTCATTCCCTCTTTAATTTCTATAATTGCGGCGGTAATTTCGCCAAGTCTGGCATCAGGCAAACCAATTACAGCCACATCCTTAATTTTATCGTTAGAACGCAAGAAATCTTCAATTTGAACGGGATAAATATTCTCACCGCCCGAAATTACAACATCTTTTTTGCGGTCAACAAGGTAAATAAAGCCGTCTTCATCAGTTTTAGCCATATCACCTGTGTAGAGCCAACCGTCCTTTAGAACTTCGGCAGTTGCCTCTTCGTTTTTATAGTAACAGGTCATAACACCTGCGCCTTTTACAATGAGTTCTCCAACCTCTCCGTCAGCTACAGATTTGCCGTTTTCGTCAACAATGTCAACCTGCCAACCAAAACCTGCTTTGCCGATTGCGCCAACCTTGTGAATGTTTTCAACACCTAAGTGAACGCAACCAGGTCCAATAGACTCAGAAAGACCGTAGTTTGTGTCATACTCATGCGTTGGAAAGACTTCTTTCCAACGCTTAATAAGGCTGGGAGGAACGGGTTGTGCGCCGATATGCATAAGTCTCCAACC
>JAZSDI010000074.1:0-2237 GCA_045531045.1 Acutalibacteraceae bacterium
TCATTCATACATTATAATCCCATTTCTTCCTTAACCTGCTTAAAGCATTCTACAATATAGTTGATATCTTCTTCGCTTAAAGCGGCAGACATCTGTGTTCTGATTCTTGCCTTACCTCTTGGAACAACGGGATAGGAGAAAGCAACCACATAAACGCCCTTTTCCATCATTCTTTTTGCCATTTCAACAGCCTTGTGCTCGTCATAAAGCATAACGGGGATAATGGGAGTTCCTGCGTCGATTACATCCAAACCGATTTCCTTTATCTTGGTTGCAAACAACTTTGTGTTGTTGAACAATTTTTCTCTGATAGAGGTGTCACTCTCCAACATTTCCAAAACTTTAATTGAACCTGCAACAACTGCGGGAGCCATAGTGTTTGAGAAAAGATAGGGGCGTGAACGCTGACGCAAAAGGTCGATGATTTCCTGTCTGCCCGAAGTGAAACCGCCCGAAGCGCCGCCTAAAGCCTTACCGAAGGTACCTGTGATAATGTCAACTCTGCCGCTTACACCGCAGTACTCAGGAGTACCTCTGCCGGTGTCACCCATAAAGCCTGCAGCGTGGCTGTCGTCAACCATAACAAGCGCATCATACTCATCAGCCAAGTCGCAAATTGCTTTAAGGTTTGCAACAATACCGTCCATCGAGAAAACACCGTCGGTAGCAATAAGCTTAATTCTGCAATCCTTTGCTTCCTCAAGTTTAGCTCGTAAATCTTCCATATTATTGTTCTTATAACGGAAACGCTTTGCCTTGCAAAGTCTTACACCGTCAATAATACTTGCGTGGTTTAATTCATCGCTGATAATAGCGTCTTCGTCTGTAAGTAAAGTCTCAAACAAACCGCCGTTTGCATCGAAGCAAGAGGAGTAGAGAATAGTATCCTCTGTACCTAAAAATGCGCTTAATTTCTTCTCTAAGTTTTTATGTAACTCCTGTGTGCCGCAAATAAATCTAACCGAAGAAAGACCGTAACCGTAGTTATCATAGCTTTCTTTAGCGGCTTTTATAACCTCGGGGTTGTTTCCAAGACCTAAATAGTTGTTGGCACACATATTTATAACTTCTTTACCGTCAGAAAGCTTAACTCTTGCGCCCTGAGGAGTGGTTATAATTTTTTCGTTTTTGGTAAGACCCTCTTTTTCAATGGTCTCACAAGTTTCTCTGAAATATTTTAATGCAGTTTTCATTTTTTCACCCTATTTCAAATTAGTCCAGTCAAGAATAACCTTACCTGCTTTACCGCTGTTCATAGCCTCGAAGCCTTGCTCGTAATCTCTGACATCCAGTCTGTGAGTAATAATATCGGAAATATCAAGACCGCCTTGAAGCATTGCAGACATTTTATACCAGGTTTCGCTCATTTCTCTGCCGTAAATACCCTTTATAATAAGACCGTTGAATATAATTTTATTCCAGTCAATTTTAGCGTCGTTTTTAAGAATACCAAGAAGAGCAATTTTACCGCCGTTTACCATATTGTCAATCATAGTGTTAAAGGCAATTTCGCTGCCCGACATTTCAAGACCAACATCAAAGCCTTCCTTAATCAACAATTCTTCCTTGATTTTGGAAAGGTCTTCTTTGGCTGTATTTACAGTATACTCAATACCCAATTTCTTTGCAAGTTCAAGTCTTGTATCGTTTATATCGGTAATAACAACACGTCTTGCACCCGCATATTTACAAACAACAGCCGCCATAATGCCGATAGGACCTGCGCCTGTGATAAGCACATCCTCACCAACAAGGTTAAAGGAAAGTGCTGTATGTACTGCGTTGCCGAATGGGTCGAAAATGGAATACATTTCTTCGGAAATACCCTCTTCGCATTTGCGGACATTTTCCTGAGGAATTACAAGGTATTCTGCAAAAGCACCGTCACGGTTTACACCAACGCCGACAGTCTCTTTGCAAAGATGACCTTTACCTGCAAGACAGTTTCTGCACTTACCGCAAACGATATGTCCCTCACCGGAAACCAAATCGCCTATCTTCCAGTTGCGGACATTTGCGCCAACCTCAACAATTTCGCCCACATATTCGTGACCGATAACTCTTGGGGTTTTGATGGTGTTTTGTGACCACTCATCCCAGTTGTAAATGTGCAAGTCAGTACCGCAGATAGCAGTTTTGTGTATCTTGATTTTTACATCGTTGTTTCCGACTGACGGCTCGGGTACATCCTCAAACCATAAGCCTTTTTCGGGGAATTTTTTTACAAGTGCTTTCAT
>JAZSDI010000080.1:0-3106 GCA_045531045.1 Acutalibacteraceae bacterium
TGCCATTGCACGGTCAGCATTTTCGTTCAAATAATCCCTAACGCAAGACTCAAGCAAAGCGTAGTCAATAACGCTGTAAGCCTTAGAAACACCGATTTTATCAACGAAAGCACGAACAGCCTCAGCAGGATAGCCTCTGCGGCGCATACCGCAAATTGTTGCCATTCTTGGGTCATCCCAACCTGAAACCAAACCGTCATTAACAAGCTTTAAGCACTTGCGCTTACTTGTTAATGTGTAATTAACATTCATTCTTGCAAACTCAATTTGACGAGGGGCTTCGGGGATTTCCAAAACCTCTAAAAACCAATTATATAAAGGTCTGTGGTTTTCAAATTCCAAAGAACATAGAGAGTGGGTAACACCTTCTTTTGCATCACTCAAAGGATGAGCAAAGTCATACATTGGGTATACACACCACTTGTCACCGGTTCTATGATGATGAGCGTGCATAATGCGGTAAATTACAGGGTCACGCATATTGATATTTGAAGAAGCCATATCAATTTTGGCTCTCAATACCATAGCACCGTTTTCAAATTCACCCTCGGTCATACGGCGGAATAAATCCTTTGTTTCCTCGATGGGTCGGTCACGGTAGGGACTGTTAACGCCGGCCTCGGTCAAGGTACCGCGCATTTCACGGATTTGGTCGGGTGTTGACTCGTCAACATAAGCCAAACCTTTGTCAATAAGCTTCAAAGCGCACTCATAGATATAGTCAAAATAATCCGATGCAAAATAAATATTATCCCAGTTAAATCCTAACCATTGAATATCTTCTTTTATAGCGTCAACATACTCAACATCCTCTTTGGTGGGGTTGGTATCATCAAGACGCAAGTTGCACTTGCCGTTATATTTTTCAGCGGTTGCAAAGTCAATGCAAATAGCCTTTGCGTGGCCTATGTGAAGATAGCCGTTAGGCTCGGGCGGGAAACGGGTTTGCACCTTACTGTAAACGCCTTCTTTTAAATCTTCGTCAATATAATCGTGAATAAAGTTAGAGGGTTTATTTTCCTCAGTTAATATAATATCATTTTCCATCATTTTCACCTTGAATATCATAATTAGCGTTTTTTAAAAAATATTTACCATCAATCAATGTGAAATCATCTTTTTCAATGGTATAGTAATTTGAGTTAAAAGCATTATAAATTATTTTTTGATTGTTGTTTTCTAAAATGATCAGATAGAATTTATCACCGGGTTTTGAAGAAAAAATTATTAAGTCATCTGTATTGGGTTCATCAGGTATTATTTTCTCACGATAGTCTTCGATTTTATATTCACCGTTTCTCGAAAATTTCACAGTGTAGTCACGGCGAATATATGGTCTATATCTACCTTTAGTTCCCAAACATTTTTTAACATAAGCATTGATAAAAACATCTTCAACTATAAATTTAGTTGAGTTTTTAAAAGCTGCTTCATTTTTGTAAACATCTAACAGGATAAAAGGAATAATTACAATTAGTAATACGGTAAATACTATTTTTATAATTAAAAATTCTATTGCATACCATAAAACAAATAATACTAACGAAATAAGAGTTGTCAACAAAATCCAAGTAAACTTATCGTGTAGTGTAAATTTGTTATACTCAAAGTCTTTTCTTGTTATTTTCATGTAAAAATAACCTCATATAGAATTTATTGCATTGTCAATACGCTGTATACATTTTTCTTTGCCTAAAACCTGCATAATACTGCAAAGGTCGGGGGTATTTCGTCTGCCTGTAATAGCAATTCTAAGCACCGAGCTTAAATCACCGGCATGACCCTTAAAGTTTTCGGGATTTGCTTTATATTCCTTGGTTTCTGCGGCAAAACCGATGGTGGGAGCAATAACCTTTATTCTTTGGAACCACTCTTGGCGGTCATCTGCAGGGTTGTAAATCGACTTATAAGCTGTTAAAAATGCTTTTGCGTCTTCGGGAGATATATTCTCAGGCAAAGTAAAATCTGCAACAAACAAATCCTCAAACATATAGGAGAAATATTCTTTAGCTTCGTTCCATTTTGCAATGTCTTTACGGGGTTTTGGAACATCACGGTCAATAGCAAATACCGCCTTTGTATAATCGGAGTCAGCGATTAAAATATTATAAAACTCAGTATCAAATTCCTTAGCCCAAGCAGTCAATTTTTCATAAACCTCAGCGCTTGAAAGCTTGGAAACCATTGTTTTGCTAACATCAATAAGCTTGTTTTCATCAAATAAGGCGCCCGAAACACTCATTTTCTTAAGATTAAACTTAAATTCCTTATAAGATGTGTCGGGGTTTGCACGTCGCCAGTCTTCAAAATCAGAGGAAGCAACTGTCATTAAATAGTTAAGAACAGCCTCGGTCATATAACCTTGCTCTGCAAAGAAATGAACTGCAGCCTCTGGGTCTTTACGCTTTGAAATTTTGCGTTTAGCACCGTTTTCAAGCTTCATAATAGGCGAAATGTGTCCAAATTTAGGAACTTTAAAGCCCAAAAGCTTAAAGAGTTGAATATGCTTTGGAACAGAGGAAATCCACTCATCACCACGCAAAACGTGTGTTGTACGCATTAAATGATCATCAACAGCGTGTGCGAAGTGATATGTGGGAATACCGTCCGACTTAAGCAGAACAAAATCCTCGTCATTTTCAGGCATTTCGATTTTACCTTTGATGGTATCTTCAAAAACGACCTTATTTTCCTCGTTGCCAGGGGATTTCAAGCGAATAACAAAGGGTTTGCCCTCGTCAATTAACGCTTTTGCTTCTTCAAAGGTAATGTTGCGGTGCTTTGCCCACTCACCGTGGTAACCTGTACGGATTTTTTGCGACTCCTGAATTTCTCTGACAGCCGCCAATTCCTCAGCGGTGCAGAAGCAAGGATAAGCCAAGCCCTGTTTAATTAATTCCTTAACATAGGTTTTGTAAATCTCCTCACGGTGACTTTGCTGATAGGGGCCGTAAATACCGCTTTGATTATCGCCCGAGATAAAGCCCTCATCAATAGTAATACCAAAACGGTTAAGTCCGCCGATAATGTCCTCAATACCACCTTTAACCTCACGCTTTTTATCGGTATCTTCAATTCTTGTAAAGAAAACACCGTTGGTAGAGGT
>JAZSDI010000032.1:0-17368 GCA_045531045.1 Acutalibacteraceae bacterium
AACAATGCAAATACTAAAGCCAAAACTGCACCGATGAAAGTGAGTAGAATAAGTAAATTTCCCATAATTTCTCTCCTTTATATTAATTAACAGCCTAAGCTATCATTAATTAAAACAATTTCAACCTCTGTTCCGCTTGGCGGACGCTCAAGGATTAAAAAGCCTCTACAAATCCTTTGGGGACTTGAACAGTCATAGCACTTATCACCCTTTTTAGCACATGGAGTGTTAAGACCTAACCTTTGTGCATTCTTTGGCGCCGCAATATTTCTGGCACGCCACATCGCTTTTTCTAATGTGGGCGCTATTTTATTTTTGCCAATAATATAGTAAACCTTTTTGTGCCCATATAGGGTAGAGGAAATACGGTTACATCTTCCGTCAATATTAACAATTTGGCCCGATTCAGTCAAAGCGTTTGCCGAGGTTATGTAAATATCGGTAGTCATCGCTTTTTTAATGACGAAATCACTACCGTATTCTTTAAGTTGAAGACCTTTGCCGTGCCACCAAACCTCGTTATTTTGGCTGAGCACATCAAACAGTCCCAATTCTTTAAGAGTTATAGACCCGCCGAAACCAATGGAAGAATTGCAAATTTCTTTTTTGAGATATTCACAAGCTTCTTCACCAGTTTCAAAGATAGAAACAGTATACTCCCTTTTTTTAAGATTGTCAATAATGTTAGAAAAATCCATATTATTCACCTTCGGGGAAATCGAAAATTCCACCTTGTGAGGGAACTGAGGGGTTGGTGGTTGTTTCTTTGGTTGTATAACTTGACTGACCGATATTAGCGCTGAGTTTAACTTCTAATTCTTTTGTTTGACCGTTTTCAGTAACAAAGGTGATTTGAATTTTGTCACCGGCACGGCAATTTTCAATTATGTCAAGCACCATATCATCAGAATATATTTCGGTGTTATTAATTTCTGTGATTATATCACCTTTGGAAATCTTTCCGTAAAGGTCGCTATCACTGGAAACTGACTGAATTATAAGTCCTGTGTTGTTTAAATTGTTGATTTCAGCCAAAACGGAATCAACAGCTGTGTAGGTAATTCCTAATTTTGCACGGGTCACAATGTTTCCTTTGGAAATCAGTTCATCAACAATGCGTTTCATAACGGTTGTGGGTATAGCGTAGCCTACACCTTCGTATTCAACACTTGCAAGTTTTGAAGCAGTAACACCAATTACCTGACCGTACATATTAACCAAAGCGCCACCTGAGGAACCGGGGTTGATAGGTGTGTCAGTTTGAATAAGTCGGGCAGGGTAGTTTGAAGTGTTGCTTACACGGCGGTTTGTTGCGGAAATAATACCGCTTGTAAGACTGCTGGCATCAGTAGAGTCGTTGGGTCTGCCGATCGCTACAACCCTTTGACCTACATACAAATCATCTGAATTGCCGAAAGAAGCAGGGGTCAAACTGCCACTTGTTAATTTCAAAACAGCCAAATCACTTACAAGGTCACCAGCAATATATTTGGCATCATACTCTTTTCCGTCGTGTGTGTATATCTTGAATTTCGGGTTTGCTATTTCAGAATATATATGGTCATTTGTGATTATATATCCATCTTTTGAATATACAATACCACTGGCTTCTGCCATTTTTCCTGAAGCGTTATATACTTTAATGCCCACAATAGATGGGTTAACATTCTCATAAACCTTGGATAGTGTAAGTTCTTTTTCATCCTTGGGTGCGGATTCAAGTTCTACATTTACAGGTGCTTTTATTATTACATTGTTTTTGCCGATAAAATATCCTGCAAGGCAAGAACCTGTCAGTAATATAATTACTGCTAACAAAAGGGCGAAAAGTTTAAGCCCTTTGTCCATAGGCTTATAATCGTTTATAGGGGTTACAGGGTTTAAATTTACAGGGTTGTAAATAGGCTCATCACTTTGGGGAGTGATGGGAGTCTCTTGTGGGGTTTCGGTATTTTCAATGCCTTCTAAATAATCGTTCATTATATTCTCCTTAAACTATGGGAAGTGTTATTTTAAATACAGTGTATTCTTCGGGTTTACTTGCAACAGATATTGTACCTGAATGCGCTTTGATAATGGACTTCGTTATATAAAGACCAAGGCCTGTGCTGTTTTTTGAACTTGACCTTGATTTATCAACCTTGTAAAAGCGTTCAAATACAAAAGGCAAATCCTTTTCGGGAATACCTGCTCCGCTGTTTTTTATGGTAAAAACCAAGTTTTTGTTTTCTTTAAGCAACTCAAAAGAAATGTCACCGTCTTGACAGTTAAATTTAACTGCATTGTCTACTAAATTATAGATAGCCTGATATATTAAATCACGGTCTGCATTTACCGAAATATCGGAAATGGAATCAAGCCCGATAACATTAAGGTTTTTGGCTTCAATGTTTTGCTCTTGGCTAATTACTATTTTACATAATAATTCCCTAAAGTCAATTAATTCACGGTTCAAACTAAACTCGTTAGACTCGATTTTAGAAATGTTGAGCATTGATTCGACAATTCTCGATAATCGCTTAATTTCACTCGATACAATTTTTAAATAATAGTCGTGTTTTTCAGGTTCTATTGTGCCGTCTAATATACCGTCGATAAAGCCTGAAATTGTGGTCATGGGCGTTCTGAGTTCGTGAGATACATTTGCCACAAAGCTCTTTCTCATACCCTCTAATTGCGAAAGCGAATTTGTCATCATATTAAAGGATAAAGAAAGTTCTCCGATTTCATCATCGCTCATAACAGGGATGCGTTTAGAAAAATCTCCTTTTGCCATGGCTTTTGAAGCCTCAGACATAAGCTTTAGCGGTTTGGTCAAGCGGTAGGTCATAATGTAAATAAAAATAAACATCAAAACCAAAGGAAGAAAAGCAGAGGCGAGGAAGAGTTTGGTGACTGCCCAAAGAAGATTTGTCACAAGAGATACGGGAGCGGTTGCAACAACTGTTGCGTAGTGAAGACCCGCACTATCTTTTATTGCTTTTACCGATACATAATGAGGTCTTTGGTATATAGACAATGTGCTTAGATACATACGGTCAACATCATTTATACCTTTAGAAAGTTCACTTTTGGGTAATAACTTGGCAGAATGGATGCACCTTGCGTTTTCTTGCCATTCACCGCAACCGCAAGCAAATACCTTTCCTGTGGTATCAGCAATAAAAAGGTCAGCTTCTGCAACGTTTGATACCGAACGAAGCATAGTGTAAAATTCAGTTTCCGTAATAGATTCAGAATTTTCATGAGAATCGGTAACAAATTCGCCGATTTCCTCACAAGCAATAGAAAGGGTATTTTGTTTTGTGTTTGCTATATGATTATTAAGAACAATGGATAAAATAATCATTATGATTGTAAGACTGAAAATTATGATTACCGAGGTGGTAAAAAAGTATTTATTAAAAAGCTTCAGCTTCATTATTTAACCTCAAATTTATATCCAACGCCCCATACGGTTTTTAAAGACCATTTTTCCGAAACGTCTTCAAGCTTTTCTCTGAGTCTTTTAACATGAACGTCAACCGTTCTGGAATCACCGTAGTAATCAAATCCCCAAACCTCATCAAGCAACTGGTCACGTGTGTAAACACGGTTTGGATTACTTGCAAGATGGAATAAAAGTTCCAATTCCTTTGGGGGAGTGTCGATTCTCTTATCGTTGACAGTAAGCTCATAGTTGGTAAGATTTATTATAAGCTTGTCAAAACGGACTTCTTTAATATCCTGCTGATTTTCCTTGTCGTTGCTTCTTCTGAGAACAGCCCTTATCCTTGCAATAACTTCTTTTGTGTCAAAGGGTTTTGTAATGTAATCATCGGCGCCGAGTTCTAACCCTAAAATTTTGTCAAAGGTTTCGCCCTTTGCGGTTAGCATAATAATCGGAACATCAGAATTCTTTCTTATCTCTCTGCAAACCTGCCAACCGTCAAGTTTCGGTAGCATTATATCAAGTAAAATAAGGTCAGGGCTTGATTTTTCTGCATATTCAACAGCCTGCATACCGTCAAATGCCATTACTGTTTCGAAACCGTCCTTTTTTAAATAGAGGTTTAACAGTTCACATATGTTTTCGTCATCGTCAACAATTAAAATTTTGTATTGCATAAATTTCCTCCGCTTTTGAGGTTTATAATAGGTTATAAAGATTATAATGATTGTAGTTAGTCGAAACAAGAATGTTTCGACTAACCATAACCATTATAAAACATATTTATTACAAAAATATGAATATTTTAATTAAAAAAGCAAAAAAACCGCCCGTAAAGGACGGTTAGAAAACATATTATTCAGCAGTTTCGCCGGCGTTTTCTTGCTCACGCATTTTTGCAAAGCACTCGCTGCAGTATACCGGACGGTCATCACGGGGGATGAAGGGTACGGTTGCTACGCCACCGCAAGCAGCACAGGTAGCTTCGTGCATCTCTCTGGGAGCTCTGCTAGCGTTCTTGCGCTTGTCACGGCAGGGCTTACAGCGTTGCGGTTCGTTTACAAAGCCCTTGGACTCATAGAATTCCTGCTCTCTTGCAGTGAAAACGAATTCCTCTCCACATTCTTTGCAAACTAAGGTTTTGTCTTCAAACATTTCGTTTACCTCTCTTGGTTTTTTTTAGGTCTTAGACCCTTTTATATAAACGGCAATACCGCTTATTCCTGTTTGAGTTTTTTTCTTATTCTCGTCATTGCATTATTCACAGACTTTTCGCTTATTGACAGCTTGTCCGCAATTACGGAATATCTGTAACCTGATATATAAAGCTGTAATACTTTATATTCTAAAGGGGATAGTTCTAATTTAATGTTATTTGTCAGTAGCTGATAGTCGTTTTTATCGAAAAATATTTTTTCGGGACTGTTGCCGTCGGCAATATCAATTTCCTCTAAAGAGGTTAAAAGTTCAGAAGGAATATTTTTTTTGCGGTTTTGAAGTTTTAAAAAGGATAAAACCGAGCGTTTTATACAAACACCTGCGAAGGTAGAAAAGTTTGATTTATGAGGGTCGAAATCCTTTATTGCATTATAAAGGGCAAATGTTGCTTCTTGTATTGCATCCTCCTTAAACTCAGGCGGACAAAGATTATTTATGTAATATAGAATGGTAGGGTAGAAACGTTGGATTATAACACCAACAGCTTCAAAGTCACCACTCAAGACAAGAGAAACAATTGCTTCATCTGATAAATTTTCGTAATTTTCTACAATTTTTTCTCCCATTTTTACCTCAATTAGTACTAATTAACCATTACTTATTAAATAATACATTAGTGAAACATAAAAGTCAAGTATGTAAAATCACCAAATTTATGTATCATTGTTGCAACAAAATGTTAAAATATCTGTGTTTTAGCTGTATTTTTTTACAGTTTTTACCAATATTGATTTGAGTGGACTGAAAAGTAAATATGTTAACACAAGATTTCCGACACAATGCAATATATCAAACCAAAATCCTTGAATAATATAACTCAAACCACCTGCAATACCGCCCGTTATAAAATAGGGAATAGAACAAAGCGTACCAAACAATAGTCCGAATATTGCCGAAAGCAAAGCAAAGAAAACAGGACTTTCAAATTTTCTTGTAAGGAGAACTGCGATACATAATATTGACCATACATAAAGATAGTTTATAGACCAAATGTGGATTCCGTATGTGAAAATTTCGCACACCACAAAAATATAAGTCGAACACAGCGCCTTTACCCCAAAGACGCTGGTTGTGATTATAATTAAAAGAGATACGACCTCTATGTTAGGTAACGGTGCTAAAATTACCTGTGTAACATACATTAAAACACCTAAAAGTGTTAAAACGAGAGTTTCAAACAACTTAACTTGGCGTGTTGGTGAGTTCATAGTTTTCTCCGTCAGTTACAGGTTGGTCGTTGATGCCAACACTTGCCATTTCTCCGTTTACACTAAGGCACCACCAAGAGCCGTCAAGAGTGTAATCGGCTCGCTCTCCTGCAATTACGGTATACATACCGTCTTTTGATTTTTCTTCAATGATTTTTTCTTCGAGAAGGGCATCTGCTAAATACTCGGCATTGGTCTTAATAGTATATTCTTTTTCCGATTTGTCTGCAAAGACTACTGTTACGCCAATTTGCTTAGAGCCTTCCTCGGTGTCTGGTCGGTTTAAAATAAAGAGTGCAGAAAATAGCGCAATCAATACAACTAAACCTATGGATAAACCTAAAATTAACCTCTTGTTTTTCATAAAAAAACTCCTTTGTATTGTACTAAAACACAGCCAATACAAAGGAGAATATGCAAAATCTACACAATGCCCTCAATACATAGGCACTGTGCTTTTTGTACACTGTCAATTACTCGTGACATCTTTGTACTGACAGTCTACGGCGAGTATTCCGACTTATATATGTGAGTCTCGGGGTAAAAGACTCTCGGTTTTTCGCCTTCCCGCAAACGCAGTGACATATTGAAAAACCTCATATAATTACGGCGACGAGTTCGCAGAGGAATTGCACCTCTATTCCAGTTTAAAGCTTGAGGTCACAAGCTACCGAAGACCTTATGTTTTGGTAAATGTATTTTACCATTTTAGGTATTTTCTGTCAAGGAAATAAGTTCCTCTAATTCTTCGGTTAGCATTTCCCAGTCTTCCATAACGGACTCGAGTTCTAAGTTCAGATTATCAAGTTCATTTTGCAGTTCGGTGAGTTTCTGATAGTCAGACTGATTTTCCTCAGACTGAAGTTCGTTGTTTTTTTGCTCAATTTGTTCTTCTAAAAGAGCAATTTTTTCTTCCGTTTTTTTAACGGCTCTCTCTTTCTTTGAGCGCTCTTTAAGAGGAGTGGTAAACTTACGTTTGGGTTTAGGCTCGGTATCCTTTACGGTTTCTGCTACAGGTTTGTTTTGCAAATTCTCTAAATATTGCTCGTAGCCAAAATCAAAAAGGCTGACGTTATCTTTTTCGAAAGACAAAATTTTATCTGCAATTTTTTTAATGAAATAGCGGTCATGTGAAACGAAGATAATCGTTCCCTCAAAGTTTTCTAAAATATCCTCAAGGGTTTCTTTGCCCACAATATCAAGGTGGTTCGTGGGTTCATCAAGTATTAATAAATTCGGTCTTTGCAAAAAGAGTTTGCAAAGGGCAAGACGGACACGCTCACCGCCCGAGAGCATACTAACGGTCTTGAAAACATCTTCACCGCTAAACATAAAAGCACCCAAAGCCGACCTTGCTTCAAAGTCGGTGAGGGCAGGATATGCTTTGCCGAAATCGTCAAGTACGGAGTCCGAACTTTCATATTCTGCCATTTGCTGGTCGAAATAGCCGATTTTAACACGGGCACCGAAACGGTAATTTCCCGAAAGGGGAGAAAGTTTACCCACAATAGTTTTAATAAATGTGGATTTGCCGAGTCCGTTTCCGCCGATTATACCTATTCTATCGCCTCGCTTAACCTCCAAATTAACGGTTGAGAGAGGTGATGTGTAACCAATTTCAAGATTTTGGACACTTAGAACATCTTTAACGCCTAAATCCTCAGGAGTGAAAGATGTATGGAAAGTGCGTTTGTCTTCACGGTCGGGGGCTTCTATTCGCTCGATTTTTTCTAATTGTTTTATCTTTGATTGAGCCATTGAGGCTTTAGTTGCCTTATATCGAAAACGGTCAATTAAGCCCTCTAACTCTGCAATTTCTTTTTGCTGTGCGTTATATTCTTTTTGCTGTTGTTCTCGTCTGATTTTCTTTTGTGCGGTAAAATATGTATAGTTTCCAAAATACTTTTCGGTTTTACCGTATTCAATTTCATAGGTGACATTTGCAACATTATCTAAAAACATACGGTCGTGGGAAACCACAACAAATGCTTTTTTATAATTTTTTAAATATTCCTCAAGCCAGGAGATAGCCTCAATATCAAGGTGGTTTGTGGGCTCGTCCAAAAGCAGAATATCGGGCTTTGAAAGAAGCAATTTCAAAAAAGCGATTTTTGTTCGCTGTCCGCCCGAAAATTCAGATAATTTCTTAAATTTTTCTTCGAGAGTAAAACCGAATTTTTTAATTGCCGCCCCATATTCCTTTTCAAAATAAAAGCCACCCATATTTGTAAAGGTGTCTAAAAGTTCGGTATATGTTTTAATGCTGTCATCGTCCCCAATAGCGCTCATATTCTCTTGAGCAATATTCAGGCGTTCTTTTAAACTTAAAATATCTTCATAGGCGCTGCGGATTTCTTCAACCAAGGTAAGATTTTCGTCGTTAAAGGTCATCTGCGAAAGGGTGCCTATTTTAGGCTTTCCCGAAAGAGTTAAGTTACCGTTTGTAAGGGAATATTCGCCGCTTATAATTTTAAGCAGAGAAGTTTTGCCGCAACCATTTCTGCCAACAAGAGCAATACGGGAATTATCGGTTATTTCAAAGTCAATATGGCGTAATATTTGCTCTCCCGATAAATCGAGAGAGCCGTTTTTAATAATCAGTTGCATTATTTTTTCTTATTCCTGTTAAGGTCTTCGATATATTTAATGGCTTCGTTATAATGTTCGGTGCCCTTTAATTCTCGAAGAATCTTAATGAGATTTTCTTCCTTTTTAGTGATAATAAAGACATCTTTTTTAAAGAAAGGAATTTCAGGACTGTTTAAGGTTGGCATTGTGTTTTCAGTTTGTGGCATAATAGAGTCGGTCTCGTTTTGGCGGCAAGGTTCATTACCGTCATAAAGATAGCAGGGTGTAACACCAAAAATTTTTGCCAATTTAAAAAGGCGCTCAGCACTTACAATGCCCTTTCTCTCCATCTGAGAATAGGTACTGCATTTAATTCCCAACATTTCGGCAACTTCAGTTTGATTTTTGCCTGATTTGTTTCTGCATTCTGCAATGCGGTCGTTTAAAGTACTCAAGTATGTGTCCTCTCTTCCATTATTTTTCTTGACTAAATATAGTTTAATTGATATAATTTAACGGTATCAGACGCTGAAGTGGCTCAGTTGGCAGAGCAGCTGATTCGTAATCAGCAGATCGTGGGTTCGAGTCCCATCTTCAGCTCCAAAATCCCTCTGCTTTGGCGGTGGGATTTTTTCGTTTTTTATGTCATTATTTTATCATTAATTACATAATATGTCAAGAAAGTTACTCTTTCGACATAAAAAATTAAAATTTTTACTTGGTTGATTTTGAAAGTGTATTATGTTATAATGAAAAACAACTTTTATTAAGAGAGTGTTTTATGGAAAAATATGTTTCAAATTCCCGAGAGGAAACCGAGAAAATTGCTTATCAATTTGCTGAAACCCTAAAAGGCGGCGAAGTGGTTGCCTTTAAAGGCGGTCTCGGCATGGGAAAAACCTGTTTTACAAGGGGTTTGGCAAAGGGCTTAGGCTATGCGGGAGAGGTTACTTCTCCAACCTTTGCTTTAATTAATGAATATCTTGGCGGAAAACTTAATGTTTACCACTTTGATATGTATAGAATAGACAGTTGGGAAGATTTGTATTCAAGCGGTTTCTTTGAGTATATCGAGGAAAACGGCATTGTTGCTGTTGAGTGGAGTGAAAACATTGAAAATGCTTTGCCCGATAATACTGTTTTTGTTGAAATTAAATCTTTAGATGAAGAAAAGCGTGAAATTTCAATTTATAAAAAAGGGGAGAAGATATGAAAATTTTAAGTGTTGAATGTTCTGCAACCCCTTGCTCTGTAGCAATAATTGAAGACGGCAAAATTTTAGCCTCGGCTTTTTCTAATGTAAAGCTTACCCATTCTCAAACCTTAATGCCAATGGTTGAGTGGGTTTTGAAATCTGCATTGGTTGATATTAAGGAAATAGAGGGTTTTGCCGTAAGCAGTGGACCAGGCTCTTTTACGGGTGTCAGAATTGGCATCAGCGCAGTAAAGGGTATGGCACAGGCCAAGAATATTCCTTGTGCTTCAGTTTCGACGCTTGAAGCTATGGCAGAAAATTATTCTGATACCGACTGTGTTGTATGTGCGGTTATGGATGCCAGATGTTTACAAGTATATAACGCACTTTTTACAAGTAAAAAGGGTGAAATTTCTCGTCTTTGCGAGGATAGGGCTTTAAGTATTGATGATTTAATTCCTGAAATTAAAAAGCTTTCTAAAGGTAAACTGCCGATATATATTGTGGGCGACGGAGCTGAGGTTTTTTATCCACATTTAAAGGGAATGAAGAATGTTTACATTGCCGACGAACACCGCCGTTTTCAAAATGCGGTTGGAGTATCGGTTTTGGCTGAAAAGCTTTTTTCTAAAGGGGAGCAGATTTCTCCCGAAAAACTAATACCCAAATATTTAAGACTGCCTCAGGCAGAAAGAGAACTTAAAAGAAAAGAGGAACAAAAATGAAAATAGCAATCGGTTGTGACCACGGCGGTCTTGAACACAAAAACGCCATAGCAGATCATTTGAAAGAGAGAGGCTTCGAGGTTTGCGATTTTGGTATTTATGAGCAGGTTTCAGTGGATTATCCCGAAATTGCTTTGAAGGTTGCAAACAGTGTTGCCGGTGGCGAAAACGAGCTTGGAATTTTGGTTTGCGGCACAGGTATTGGTATGAGCCTTGCGGCAAACAAGGTTAAAGGCATCAGAGCGGCGGCTGTAAGTGAGCATTTCTCGGCTAAATATACAAGACTTCACAACAATTCTAACATTTTATGTCTTGGCGGCAGAGTAATCGGCGTTGGCACCGCTTTAGAACTTGCTGACTTATTCGTTGATACCGAATTTGAGGGCGGCCGCCATCAAAGAAGAGTTGATATGATAACCGAAATAGAAAAGTAAATTATAAAAGCTCGAATTCATTGAATTCGGGCTTTATTTATTGCAAAAAACGACCAAATGTGATATAGTTAGAACAGTATTTCCACGAGGTGTTATTTTTGAAATTTGCATGGACTAAAAAGAATATTATCTTAATATCAGTCAGTTGCGTTTTAGCAGTTTTATTAGCAGTGTTGACTGTTATTTTTATCATAAAATTAGGTAAAAACAAAATAAATGAACTCGAAAGCAGTTATTTTTCTTCTGCTTTTAGCCAACAAATATCATCAGAGCAGGAGACGGGACTTGTTATTACCTCTCCCGTTTCTTTAGACTCAACTGTCACCACTTCAAAAACAGTTATAACAGGAACATCTGATATTGTGTTTCCTCTTTTGATGAACGGTATTAATGTAGAACGCAGTTCAGACGGCAGTTTCGCTATTGATGTTGAATTAAACAAGGGCGCTAATGTTTTTACTTTTGAGCACAAGGGCGTTACTACGGTTTGTAAAATCAATTACCGATATGTTGTTATAAATTCTTATTCTCCCAATAAGCAAGAAAAATATCCATCAGGCTCAACCTTTGTTGTATCAGTTATGGCACGAGTGGGTAGCAGTGTTAACGCAACCTTTAACGGAAACACCATAACACTCAAACAGACGGAAAAAGCGGATGAAAAGGAGTTTGTTAATTTTACGGGCAGTTTTACTTTGACTGATAAAAATGATACGGACATTAATTTAGGCAAAGTGAAGTTTACGGGTATTTGTGACGGTGTCACGGAGGTTTTTTACAGCGGAAATATCGTGTGCCTTAAAAACGAAATTTTAGCAGGTAAAACTTATGTTGCCGAGGTGGTGGCATTTACAGCCGAAACATTTAACGGAAATACTGCCGATGATTTATCCGACCCACGCAACAATTATCTACCGCAAGGAACGGTAGATTACTGTGATAGCGGACTGGTATATGACCCATCAAGTAAGAACACTTTTATTAAGTTAAGATGTGGCAGACGAGTATATGTTGATAAACCTACCGATGATAAAAAAAGCCGTATAGCTGTTACTACCCGTTACAAAGGCACACTTCCGGACCATAATGAGATTTCGGTGGCTTCTTTTGAACAGTCGGGAAGGCATACAATTATTAAATTTGATACGATGTGGAAAGCACCCTTTCTGCTTGATATTTATCCCCAAAGTTATAACAATCCATCAGTCCAAGATTTCACTTTTTCAAATGCAACATTTAATTATGTTGATATAACCTTCTGCTATGCAACTAAATTTACAGGAGAAATTAATATTCCCGCAAGTAATCCTGTTTTTAGTAAAGCCGAAATTATACCCTCAGGTGATAAACATATTTTAAGACTTCATCTTAAGTCCCAAGGAAAGTTTTACGGATGGGACAGTTACTATAATAGTGAAAATCAGCTTTGTTTCGAATTTTTAAATCCTGTAAATACAAAACTTTCATCTAATGCTTACGGTGTGGATTTGACGGGAGCGAAAATACTTATAGATGCGGGACATGGCGGTATTGACCCAGGCGCAGTGAGAGGAAGCGTTGAGGAAGAGGAAAGAAATTTGAGTTTAGCTAAAAAAATTAAGGCAGAACTTGAAAGTATAGGCGCCACAGTTATAATGACCAGAACAGGTGATTACACTGTTACTTCTGATGAGAGACGCCTTTTTATGAAAAATCAGCGCCCCGATTACTGTATAGCAATTCATCATAATGCCGCATCCGTTGCTTCTCCAAACGGTTTTGAAGGATTTCATTTTAATGCTTTCTCAAGAGCGGCGGCTAAAATGGTGCATGACAGAACAATGAGCACGGGAATTTATCAAAAGTCTAAATTTCAATCGCACTATTTCTTTTTATCGAGAATAACAACCTGTCCCGTAGTTTTAACCGAAAACGGTTATTTTACCAATACTAATGATTTTAATAATATTGTGAACGAAGAAATAAATTCTTTAAAGGCTAAGGCTATAGTCAGAGGTATTGCGGATTACTTTATATCAATACAGTATACTCCGATAATTGAAAGTGAACCCGAGCCTCCTATACAAGAACCTGAAATACCTCCTGAAAATCCTGAAGTACCCGATGTTTCAATGCCTGTAACTAGTTCAGAGGATAAGAAAACATTTTAAGTTTTAAAAGCACTCGCAGATTTGCGGGTGCTTTTTTGTTCTATTTAGGACAACCGTTTCATAGTATTTAACAAACTAAAAAAAGGAGAAAGCCAGTGTCAGAAAGATTTGAAAATATACTTTGGAGTATTGACAGTGAAATAAGAGAAACGCTTTATAAACTCTCAACCGTGACGAAGCAAAATACGCAGGAAATAAGACTAAGACAAGGGTTGCCCCTTGCGATTACTGTTTTAGGCGAAACGGTTTTTGTCAAAAGAAACGGACAAACTTCATTTTTTCCACAAAATGACTTGCAATTTGTAACCAAAGAAAACGTGGAAAACAGTTTTAGAAAACTTTGCAAAAATTCCGCTTTTGCTCATGAAGAAGAACTTAAAAACGGTTATTTGAAACTGGATAATGGGTATAGAGCGGGAATTTTTGGTACGGTGAATTCTAAAGGTAATATGGAAGATATTACCTGTATAAATATAAGAATAGCAAGGGAAATCAAGGGCGTTGCCAATAAAATAGCCCAGTCTTTCAGAGGTGAGGGGTGGCTTATAGCAGGTCCCCCTGCATCGGGCAAAACAACACATTTAAGGGATTTTATAAGGCAAATTTCAAACGGAGCAGGGGGTAAAAGCTACCGAGTTTCGGTCATAGACCCGAGAGGTGAAATAAGCGGTGGCGGAAACAACGATTTGGGGTTTGCTACTGATGTTTTGAATATAAAGGACAAGGCTTTAGGAGTGGAAATTGCACTCAGAACAATGTTTCCCGAGGTTATTGCTTTTGATGAAATCGGCAATTTAGAAGAATTAAATCAAGTGAAACAAAGCTTAAATTCAGGTGTTTCGGTTATAACTACCGCCCATATCGGCTCAGTTTCTGAACTTTTACAGCGTGAGGTTACAAGGGAACTGTTGAATTCGGGTGCAATAAGCCGAGTAGCACTTTTATCTAAAACTTTGGGTGGGGAAATTCGTGTTTTGACAGCACGGGAGATTTTAGATGGCTGTATTTAAAATTTTTGGGCTTTTGAGCATTTTAATATCTTGCACCGCACTCGGATTTTATAAGTCTTATACACTTGGTTTGCGGTGCAGAAAATTATCTGAACTTTGTGTTTCGCTTGAAAAACTCTCATGTTTTATCAACACTTCATTTAAGGATTTAGATGTTCTTATAAAGGACAGCTTCGGCGGTATAATCAACACCGACGGAATTTCGAAAGAAGACAAAGAAATTTTAGAAAAGTTATTTTCAGAAATTGGCATTTCTGACAGAGAACATGATTTCAAGAGCATTCTTTTGGCTAAAGCACTTCTTGAAAAGCAACTTAAAGATGCCGAAGAAGATTGCGAACGGCTTTCTAAACTTTACAATTCACTCGGTTTTTTAGGTGGGCTTTCAATCTGTATTTTTTTAATTTAGGAGAAGAAAATGGATGTAGATTTTATATTTAAAATTGCCGCTATCGGTATTATTGTAACGGTACTGAATTTAGTACTTGTCCGCTCTGGCAGAGAGGAACAGGCATTACTCACAACTTTAGCAGGGTTGGTGGTAGTTCTTTTAATGGTAGTTAATGCAGTGGCGGATTTGTTTTCAAGCGTTAAATCGCTTTTCGGGTTATGATTACAGAATTTTGGAAGGTTATGGGAGTTTGCATTATAGGGGCAGTACTTACCCTCGTTTTAAAGCAAAAATCGGGTGAATATGCCTTTGCCGTCGTAGTTGTAACAGGCATAATAATACTATTTTTTGCAATAAAAATAGTGGCCGAGCCTATAAGTTTGCTTTTTGAAAAATTAGGTGATAACGGTGTTAAAACCGAATATTTTAAAATTGCTCTTAAAGCGGTAGGAATTGCTTATATTACCGATTTTATCGCCGATGCCTCAAGGGATGCAGGACAAACCTCGATAGCCTCAAAAGCAGAACTTGCGGGTAAATCGGCAATATTTCTTTTATCAGTGCCGGTTTTAATGTCGGTGCTTGAAACGGCGATAGGGTTTATAAAATGAAAAAGATAATTATGATTTTAGTTTTAATATTTGTTTTTGCAATTCCTGTCTCCGCAGAAGGAACTTTTTTGAAAGACTCTGATTCAGAAAAACTAATCGAAGCTTTACCGCAAGACGCCAAGGATTATATGGAAGAAAATGAAATTGATGCTTCGAAAAGTGATTGGATTAAAAACCTTAATTTTTCAAGCGTTTTAAAGGATATTTGGAATATTTTAAAGTCCAAGGTTACAACTCCTTTTGCTACAATGAGCCTAATGATTGGTGTTGTACTGTTAAGCAGTAGTTTGACGGTAATCGGGAACAGTAATTCTTCTAAAACCACTGGATTTGCAGTTACGGCTGTTTCTGCGGTTTTAATTGCAACACCTATTTTTAATGTGGTTAATTCTGCCTGTGAAATAATGCAGACCGCATCGGTTTTTATGACCGCATTTGTGCCCGTTTTCGCAACAGTAGTTGTAGCTAACGGACAGGCAGTGACGGGTACATCAATGGGTGCCTTGCTTTTAGGCGCTTCACAGGTGGTAGAACTTGTTGGAACACATTTGGTAATACCTTTAATGTGCGGTTATCTCAGCGTTAGCATTGCATCATCGGTTTCACCAATACTTTCCAAAACAACCTTAGCAGAGAGTATTAAAAAGCTTTCCTTTTGGATAATGTCTTTCTTTACCACTGTGTTTTTAGGAATTTTGAGTATTCAAACGGTTATAAATGCTTCTGCGGATTCTCTTAGCATCAGAACCGCAAAGTTTGTTATCGGCTCGTCAGTGCCTATGGCGGGAACGGTCTTGGCAGAAGCACTCACAACGGTTACAGCGTCATTGGGAGTTTTGAAAACAACCGTTGCTATTTATGGAGTAATTGCTTGTGTTGTGATTTTTTTGCCCCTATTAATTGAACTTGTTTTGTGGCGGATATGTCTTAATGTTACCTCAATCGTTTCAGATGTGCTATCGGTTGCTAATATAAGCAAACTTGTAAAATCGGTTGATATGGCGGTTTCGGTGCTTTGCGGAATAATATTGCTTTCAATGGCTCTATTTGTAATATCATTATCTGTAGTGGTTTCGGTGAGTAAGGTATGAGTTGGTTTAAATCCTTTATAACGGCATTTTGCACGGCGGGTATTTGCTTTGGGGGGCTTTTCATAATTTGTCCGTCGGGCAAAATGGAAAGGTCGGTAAAATATGTTTTATCGCTTTGCTTTTTAGTAATTATTATTGCCGTGGCAGGTGTGGGAATTAAAAATGTCGACTTTGATTTTGATTACAGTTTTGAAAGTGCATTAGAAACCCAAAATTTAAAAGAAGATATTACAGTATCTGTTTTTGAAACCGCTTTAGAAAATGCAGGGATAAATTTTAAAGAAATTTTCATTTTTACGGATAATGACAGTAACGGCGGCATAAGTTGTAATAAGATTAAAATTATTACAGATTGTAGCAGAGAAAGAGTCGTCAGTGCCTTAGGGGGAGAAATTGACGGTTTCGAGGTGGAAGTTGTAAATGAGTGAAATAATAGGTAAATATACGGCTGTGTTTAAGAAACCAAAATTAATACTTGTTTTGGGACTTGTTGGAATATTGCTTATATTTTTTTCTTCATTTTTTACAAAGAGTGAGAAAAAAACAGAGCCTAAAACCGAAATCACAGCCGAAGAATACAAATTAGAACTTGAAGAGGATGTAAAGAAAATTGTTCGTCAGATTACGGGCAGTAAAAATGTTTCGGTGGTTATAACTTTGGAGAGCGGTATAAAATATAATTACGCTGACACAAAAGAAGAGGTTATAACCGAAAAAGAGGAAAAGGAAAATAAAAGCTCGGATTCCGAGCTTAAAGAGGGGTATATAATAGTTAAATCTGCTGACGGCGGCGAGGAAGCATTGCTAATCACTGCCCAAATGCCGAAGGTCAGGGGAGTTGCTATTGTGTGTGATGGCGGGGACAGTGAAATTATAATTAATAAAATTCAAAATGCCGTTACGGCGGCTTTGGATATAACTTCAAAAAGAGTATATATTTGCGGGAGGAATACATAGTGAAAAAAGGTAAGGTATTTGGGAAAAGTCAGTTAACAGTGGCTTTGATGGTTATAGCGTTGGGCGGTGCAATTTGGCTCAATACTAAATATTTGCCAAGCTCTACCAAATATTTAGGTGAAACATCTTATGTTGGCAACACATCTTCTGAAAAAGCTGTAGAAACCTCTGCAAAGGCAGATAAGGATTATTTCGGCGAGAGTAAAGAGGAACGTGAAAAAGCCAGAAAAGAGGCGGTGGAGTTAATTGAAGAAACACTTGATAATGATAATTTAAAGGAAAAGGATAAAAAATCCGCATTGGCAAAGTTGGAAGAAATTGCAGGTAGAATAGAGCAAGAAAGCAATATTGAAACGCTTTTAAAGGCTAAAGACTTCAAG
>JAZSDI010000096.1:0-3711 GCA_045531045.1 Acutalibacteraceae bacterium
AACAACCTTCATGCTAATGTCTTTATCGGTACGAAGTGAGCCGTTAGCACCTGCACCGCCAAGATTCTTCATGGCGCCGCTAAAGGTTTTAACAATCAATGGCAAGGATTTGATAAGACTGATAATACCGCCTGCCGCAAGAGCGCCTGCGCCAATATAACGGATATAACTGCCCCAAATACCGCCTGCGCCACTCTCAGCAAAAATCTCGCCGATTGTAGCATCAACACTGGGATATAGAACACTATTTTCGCCAAAAAGAACAATTAAAGGAATAAGCACCAACCAAGCCAAAACGCCACCCGCGAACATATAGGAGGAAATTCTGGCACCGCAAATATAACCAACACTCATAACAGCGGGATAGATTTGTGTTCCGATTTCACCTGCAAAGCCTTTCACTCTGCCCGAAATTTCGCCTGATACAACCTTTAAACCGTCAATTATAAACTTAAACAAAGCGGCAAAACCCATACCCGCAAAAACGGTAGAAGCGTTTGCACCGCCCTCCTCACCTGCCAAAAGCACCTCTGCACAAGCAGTGCCCTCGGGATAAGGAAGAATGTTATGCTCTTTAACTATTAAAGCGTTTCTCAAGGGTATCATAAAGAATACACCCAAAAGACCGCCTATTAAAGCAATAAGAGTGATTTCCAATAAACTTGGGTTATCTGCTTTACCCTCAGCCGCCCATATAAATAATGTGGGCAATGTGAATATAGCACCTGCTGCCAAGGATTCACCCGCAGAGCCGATAGTCTGCACCATATTGCTTTCCAATATTGAGTTTCTGCGTAATAAAATGCGGATAACACCCATTGCGATAACCGCCGCAGGTATTGAAGCAGAAACGGTCATACCAACACGAAGACCAAGATAAGCGTTGGCAGCACCAAATACAACCGCCAAAATAACACCCATTACTATTGAAGTAATAGTAAGTTCAGGAGTGACCTTTTCGGCAGGAATATATGGTTTAAATTCATTTTTGTTTTCCATAATATCTCCAATCCTTTAAAGTGATAAAGTCAACTTAAATAGTATACAATAAATTAAAGATTAAATCAAGAAAAAAATCCAATTATCCAAGGTTTGCTAAAACATCTTTGATAAGTTCTACAAATTTTTCAGTAGAACTGATACTCAATCTCTCGTTAACTGTATGAACATCAAACATTTGGGGACCGACTGAAATAGCTGAAAGTCCTTCAATTTTCGAAGCAAAAACACCGCACTCAAGTCCCGCATGAATAGCAGAAATTTTAGGGCTTTTACTAAACTGACGCTCGTAACACTCGCAATAGGTTTTTTCTAAATCAGAGCCCGACATATATTCCCAAGGAGGATAAAAACCGATGGTTTCAGTTTTAGCATTAACTGAATTTGCCAAAGAAGAAAGCCTTTCTTCTAAAAATTTCATAGCAGTTAGTTTATTGCTTCTAAATGAGAAATCAAATAGAATACTATCTTTTTCGGTTTTCAAAATACCTAAATTAAGCGAGGTTTCAACAAGACCTTTAATTTCAGCACTCATATCAATAATTCCGCTTGGAGCATTAACAAGTAAAAATACAATTTTATCGGTTAATGCTTTAGAGAAAGTTGTTTGACTCTTCCCTGTTTCACTGATTTCAAATTTAAAATCAGGCTCACGAGCGGATATTTCACTTTTAATTTCTTTTAAATATTCCTCGGCTTTTGCTTTGAAATTTTTATCGTTTGTAATAAGTTTAAAGGAACACTCCAAAGTAATAGCATTACTCTTATCACCACCGTTAATTTCACAAAGCCTGTAATCAACTAATGGTGCAAAATGATTTAGAAATCGACCCGCAAGAACATTAGCGTTAACCCTGCCTTTATCAATTTCAACACCGCTGTGTCCGCCCTTTAAACCTTTAAAAGAAATGTTATAAGCTTTGCCACTGTAAGCATCAAACTCTATTGGTAACTTAACCAAAAAGTCACTACCACCCGCACAAGAAACCGTAACAGTGTCATCTTCCTCTGAGTCTAGGTTAATCATTCTTTTTGATTTAAGAGAAGACATATCAAGAGCCGATGCACCGAGCATACCTATCTCTTCATTAGAGGTAAATACCGCTTCAATAGGCGGATGAGAAATGTCGTCACTCTCTAAAATCGCCATAATCAAAGCAAGGGCAATACCGTTATCTGCGCCAAGAGTGGTTTTGTCTGCTTTAAGATAATCACCGTCAACAATAATTTTTGGTCCCTCTTTTGTGAAATCGTGATTACTGTCGGCGGTTTGCTGACAAACCATATCTGTATGACCCTGTAAAATAACGGGTTTTTTATTTTTACCTCCAAAAGCACCATCTTTAAAAATTATGACATTATCCTTTTCATCACGCAAAAATTCGAGATTATTACGTTTTGCAAAGTCAACACAATAATCGGCAATTTTTACTGTATTACCCGACCCTCTCGGCACTTTTGTTAAACTTTTAAAATTTTCGAAAACCTTATTTTTCATTACTACACCTTTTGGAAAAAATTATGCAGTATATAATATACTATATAATTTAATATTTTTCAATAATTATTTAAAAATACCCTTGACTGGGGTTTTCAATTATGATAAAATACATTAGATAAATTTGAGTCTTTGAAAGGTAGGTTACATTTATGAAATTCACATTACAAAATGTAAATTATTTCAAGGACAGTTCTTTTCAATTCGGGAATTACACTTTAGATATTTCCGAAGCTGGTCCGTTATTTTCTAAATTAGATAGCGTTATTGTTTCTAAATTTAATAATTGCTTTATTTTTCCGGCCTTTTGTGATGTTCACGTTCATCTCAGAGAGCCGGGTTTTTCATATAAAGAGACAATTAAAACAGGTACTTTGGCGTCTGCCAGAGGCGGTTATGCCGATGTTTGCAGTATGCCTAATTTAAGGCCTGTGCCCGATAGTTTGGAAAATATTAAGGTTCAGCAAGATATAATTGATAAAGATGCTGTCATTCGTGTTCACCCCTATGCCTCAATTACCAAAAATCAGGAAGGCAAAGAATTGTGCGATTTCGACACCCTTAAAGATAATTGCTTTGCTTTTTCAGATGACGGTAAAGGTGTGCAGTCGGCTGAACTTATGGAAAAAGCAATGATAAAGGCTAAACAGCTTGATAAAATAATTGTTGCCCACTGTGAAGACAATTCTTTACTTAAAGGCGGTTATATTCACGACGGCGAATATGCCAAATTCAACAATCACAAAGGAATTTGCTCAGAAAGTGAATGGGGTCCGATTAAACGGGATATTCAACTTGCCAAAAAGACAGGCTGTAAATACCACGTCTGCCACATTTCTTGTAAAGAAAGCGTTGAGCTCATAAGACAAGCCAAAAAAGACGGTGTTGATATAACCTGCGAAACTGCACCCCATTACCTTGTATTTAATGATATGGATTTGAAAGACGAAGGTCGTTTTAAAATGAATCCGCCAATAAGAAGTGAAGAAGATCGATTAGCATTAATCGAGGGTATTTGCGACGGTACTATTGATATGATAGCCACCGACCACGCACCTCACTCTGAAGAAGAAAAGACACGAGGTCTTAAAAACAGCTTTATGGGTGTTGTAGGCATTGAAACCGCTTTTTCGGTTATGTACACCTATTTGGTTAAGACTAAAATCATTACCTTAGAAAAATTAATTGAACTGATGTCAATTAATCCACGCAAA
>JAZSDI010000058.1:0-2047 GCA_045531045.1 Acutalibacteraceae bacterium
TTGTAAGCAAGAGCAGTTTCCGTGTGCTCAACACCCTTTATACACTCGGTTCTTCACCAGAGCCTAACCTTACTGTTCTTTGGTCAAAGGATTTGCCTGTAGGCTTTAAAAAGTTCTGTGCAAAGGTTTCAAAAGACACTGACTCTATTCAGTACGAAAACGACGATATTATGCGCCCAATCTATGGCGACGACTACGCGATTGCTTGTTGCGTGTCGGCAATGAAACTTGGCAAACAAATGCAGTTCTTTGGTGCGCGTTGTAACCTTGCAAAGCTTTTAAATATTGCGCTTAACGGTGGCTATGACGCTATGAGTGGCATTCACATCGGTCCTCAGATGGAGCCTATTACTGATGAGGTTCTTAATTTTGATAAAGTTATGGAGCGTTATGATATTTACATTCAGTGGCTTTCACAGTTGTATGTAAAAACCATGAACGTTATCCACTATATGCATGATGAATATTGCTACGAAAAGGTGCAGATGGCGCTTCACGATACCGAGGTTGAACGTCTTATGGCATTTGGTATAGCAGGACTTTCGGTTGTTGCCGACTCACTTAGCGCTATTAAATACGGATGTGTTAAACCAATCAGAAATGATGAAGGCTTTATTGTTGATTACGATACAACGGGCGATTTCCCGAAATTTGGTAACGATGATGACCGAGTTGACTCACTCGCACAAGATATGACCCACCGCTTTATTGAAGCACTCAGGAAGAACGAAACCTACCGTAATGCTGTGCATACCCTTTCAGTTCTTACCATTACTTCAAACGTTATGTACGGTAAAAACACAGGCTCTACCCCCGACGGCAGAAAAGCCGGTGAACCGTTTGCACCGGGCGCTAACCCGATGCACAACCGCGAAGAAAACGGCGCTTTGGCAAGTCTTAACTCGGTTGCAAAAATAAGTTATGACGATTGCCGTGACGGTGTGTCAAACACGTTTTCTATCACACCTGAGGCGCTTGGTAAAACCGATGAGGAGCGCATTGATAACCTTGTAGGTATTCTTGACGGTTACTTTGCTAAAAAGGCTCATCATATAAATGTTAATGTACTTAATCGCGAAACATTGCTTGATGCGTATGAAAACCCCGAAAACTACCCCAACCTTACAATTCGTGTATCGGGTTATGCGGTTAACTTTAACAAGCTCTCACGCGAACATCAACGTGAGGTAATAAGCCGTACCTTCCACACCGTGTTATGATAAAAGGCAGTATACACTCTATTCAAAGTCTTGGTACGGTTGACGGTCCGGGCATTAGATTTGTGGCTTTTTTGCAAGGATGCAATCTGCGTTGCGGATGCTGCCACAATCCAGATACTTGGGGATTTGACGGCGGCACACAATACACCTCAGAAGAAATTATGCAAAAAGTTGTGCGCTACAAAGAGTATTTTGGTGAACTGGGTGGCATAACCCTTTCTGGCGGAGAACCGCTTTTACAACCAAAATTTGCTTATGAAGTTTTTAATCTTTGTCACAAGGAAGGCATTAACACCTGTCTTGATACTTCGGGCAGTGTTCTAAACGATGACGTTAAGAAATTGCTTACTGTTACCGACAGAGTTCTGCTTGACATCAAATATACAAACGATGCCGATTATATTGAGTACGTGGGTTGCAGCCTTGAAAAACCGCTTGAATTTTTAAAATATTTAAATTTGCAAAAAATTCCAGTTACATTACGTCAGGTAATTATACCTACCCTTACTGACAGTGAAGAAAATATCAACAAACTAAAAGATATATCTTATCAATACCCCGTTGTTGATAAGATAGAACTTTTACCCTTTAGAAAAATTTGTCAGACTAAATATGACAATATGGGGTTGAGATTCAGGTTTGCTAATTTACCCGAACCCAGCAAAGACAAGATGGTTGTGTTAAATCAAATTATATCAGAAATATAAAATAGCACAAAATTCAAAGAACCTCGTTTTTTAGCGAGGTTCTTTTTCACCTACATAACACCTGTCCACTAAATAATAAATTGACATTATTGTATAAATCATATTATAATATAATTGAAA
>JAZSDI010000103.1:0-5632 GCA_045531045.1 Acutalibacteraceae bacterium
TAAAGAAATTGAGAGTATACTTAATTTAAACGCTAAAAAAGTTTTTAATTTGGAGTGATATAAATGAGCAACTACAAAAAGGGTACTCAGTGCGTTCAGGGCGGTTACACCCCCGGCAACGGCGAACCCAGACAAATTCCCATTATTCAAAGCACAACCTTTAAATATGCTACCAGCGAAGATATGGGTAAACTCTTCGACTTGGAAGCAAGTGGATATTTTTATACCCGTCTTCAAAACCCCACAAACGACAGTGTTGCCGCTAAAATTTGCGAGTTAGAGGGCGGTACCGCCGCAATGCTTACCTCCTCAGGTCAGGCAGCTTCCTTCTATTCAATTTTTAATATTGCATCTTGCGGCGACCACATTGTTTCCTCCTCCACAATTTACGGCGGAACCTACAACCTCTTTGCCGTTACAATGAAGAGAATGGGCATTGAGTTTACATTTGTTAGCCCCGACTGCACCGAGGAAGAATTAAATGCGGCTTTCAGACCCAACACAAAGGCAGTTTTCGGTGAGACCATTGCAAACCCTGCTTTAGCGGTTTTGGATATTGAAAAGTTTGCAAATGCGGCTCACAGCCACGGTGTTCCCCTTATTGTTGATAACACCTTTGCTACCCCCGTTAATTGCCGTCCTTTTGAGTGGGGCGCAGATATCGTTATCCACTCCACCACAAAGTATATGGACGGTCACGGCGCAGGTGTTGGCGGTTGTATTGTTGACTCGGGCAAATTTGACTGGACAAAATATCCCGAAAAATTTGCAGGTTTATGCACACCCGACGAAAGCTATCACGGTGTTACCTATACTGAGCGTTTCGGTCTTGGCGGCGCATTTATTACAAAAGCCACCGCCCAGCTTATGAGAGACTTTGGCTCAATTCAGTCTCCCCAAAACGCTTTCCTATTAAACCTTGGTCTTGAAAGTTTACATCTTAGAATGAAACGCCATTGCGAAAACGCTATTGCAGTTGCAAAAGCGTTAAAGGATGATGACCGCATTGCTTGGATTACCTGTCCTAACTTAGAGGGCGACAAGTATTACGAACTCGCTCAAAAATATTTGCCAAATGGCGGTTGCGGTGTTGTTAGCTTTGGTGTTAAGGGCGGAAGAAAGAACGCAGAAGCCTTTATGAAGGGTCTTAAAATTGCGGCTATCGAAACCCACGTTGCCGATGCCCGTTCTTGCTGTTTGCACCCTGCGAGTGCTACCCACAGACAGATGAACGATGCCGAACTTGAGGCTTGTGGAATTTCTGCCGACTTAGTTCGTTTCTCCTGCGGTATTGAAGATGCCGAAGACTTAATTGCCGACATTAAACAGGCTTTGGATTCAGTTCAGTTTTAATTGATACAAAACAAAAGACTCGATGAAATTCATCGAGTCTTTTTTATTATTCTATCGTTTCGCCGTTTATCAGTTTTTCAACGAGTTTTGCGATATTATCAAGCGCACTTGCGGTAACCTTACCCATATCAATTCCATCTAATGTTGCCTGATAACGGGTTGCGTTAACCTTTGTAAATATTATATCAGTTTCGCCGCCCTCTTTATATTTAAATCTGAAGGCAACATCGGCGGTTGGGGTTATATTTTCGGTTGTATGGTCCTGAGTTGTAATTGAAATACACTCAGCATAGAAATTTTGGAAGTTTGAAGACTTTAGTTTTTTACCGTTATAAATAACTGTATATTTTTCTTCGTCTTCCTCGCCGTTTTTAGAAATATCAAAAACATAGGTTTTGCCTTTTGTTTCAAAGGTGAATTCAGAAATGTCATCAATATTTACGGTAAAGAGCATATTTTCATAGAAATCAATAGCTGTGCTATTTGCAAGAACTCCTATATTAGAAGCCGCTACTCTATGAATAAGCTTACTGTCATTTCCAACAACGGCATAATCGCCGTCTTCTTGCATTGCAAATTTATAGGTTATGCTCTTACCGTTTGCAGTCATAACGGTTGTAAGGTCAGGGTTATCAAGACCAAACTTTTGCAAGGATGCTTCAGAAACATCATAAGAATATGCCCCCGCAACCAGAATTCCTTCCTGATAAAGAGGTAAAACATTTTCTATTCCCTTTGCCAAGCGTTTTTGAGGAGAGGTTACCAAATATCTGAAATATTCGGAAAGAGCATTATCATCATTTGCTTCAATCTTCAAAGTTTGAGGGAAGTTTTTACCGCTTATAAGCAGGGTATCAAACACCTCAAGCTCTGCGCCGAAACCTGCAATACTATCGGTGTTTGCAAAATCAAGAAGTTCAACCTGTAAAGATGTGTTAACACTTTCGTCTACAAGATAAATCTTGTCTTCCCCGTCTAACTTTAAATAATATCCGCTGTTGTCGGGAGATTTTTGACCTAAAGTTACTGTGTAAGACTCACCTTCTTTAAGTGTAACGGTTGCTTTCACGCTTGGATCGGTCAAACCGCACTCCTCAGCAGTTTTTTGGGTGATTTCTCTTTTTGCCGATATATCGGTCAAGGCTTTGACTACCGCCTCTATTGTGGCAGAGTCGGTAAGCTCCTTTGAAACCTGACGGGTGTACCAATTTAAAACATCATCCTCGGTTTCAGAGAAAAATTCTATTTTTTCTTCACCCTTTAAAAGAGTTATGCTTTCTACATTTTCTTTCTCAGCCTTTTTAACCGTTATAGAGGCATCATCTGCAGAAGAGGTGTTATTTCCGTCATCCAAAACGGGAATAAGCTTTACAACCGCAACAGTGCCGCCAATCAACACACAAAGCGCCAAGACTCCTGCCAAAATCTTAGGCAGGAGTTTTTTGTGTTTAACATTTGTGTCATTATGGGCTGTGGGGTTTGAAAAAATCGTAGAAAATTCTTCGTTTATTTCATTATTTTCTTTTTCGGGAAAATCAGCCATATTATGCGTTCCTTCTCTTAATAAATACTACTGCGCCAACAGCCAAAACAGCTAATGGAATAATAAACATAAATATAATTCTGACTGCATTTGCAGAAGACTCGGTTACCGACTCGTAAAAACTTTCGTTAGTAATGCTCTTGGTAACAAAGGAAATTCCTGTGTCACCGATATTTGAAGCACGGTCGGTCATAGCAAGAGCCAAATTCTTATTGGCAACAGATTCGGTTTCGTTATAATCAGATGCCAAGAAATAACTACTTGAAAATACGGTTACGGTACTCTTAATTTCATTATTGTCATCATCATAATCCATCTTTTTAGACTCAACAATCAAGGAATAAGGACCCTTTTCGGCTTCCTTTGCGCCGTCCCAACCGGCAGCAACTCCCTTTGGAGCCTTTACAGTGGTTTCAAAACACTCAACAACCGAAATGGTTTTCGAATCTGTCTTATCGTCCCACAAAGATTTCATAGGAACATTGTTTCCTGTAATAGTGATTTGCGAGGTCGAAATGTCCTTTATCTTTCCTGTGCTTTGACCTACAAAGGTTGTGGGTTGGTCAACAATGTGATAGCCTTCGCTGGTTTCGTAAAGAACACCGTCGCTAATCTCAATTCCCCACTCGTTAAGATATGAGTAAAGAGCGGTGAGATAGGGGGCGGAGGCGTCAGCAAACACCATAAGACCTTTGCCTAACTTTCCGTCGTTTTTAAGGAAAGATGCAATTTCATTAATTTCGGACTCAATAAAGTCGGTGGTGGGAGCGGCAATTACAAAAACATCATATTTGTCTGAAATCTTACCCAACACGCCCTCTGTGAGAACCTCAACCTTGTAGTTGTTTTTCTCAAGTAAATCTTTATAACTTGCTGTAAAATCATTTGTAGAGTGACCTACATAAAGACCAACACTTACATCCTTATTACTTAAAGCATAAGCCACAGCGCCGGTCAAAGCAGTTTCGATATTATTACCTGTAACAACAGAGGTGGTTATGCCGTAAGAAGCATAAGTATCATCTTCTGTTAACTGGTAAATATCATTAAATCCGAGTTTTTTGAATTTCTTTGTTCCGTCCTCACGGGTGGAGGATACGATAATACCGCCGATTTCTAAATCCTCAGTGCCGTATTCAGCGGCAACTTTGGTAAATTCAGAAGACTGGGTATCCATAAATTTAACATTAATCTTATCGTTATAAGAATTATATTTTTCAATAAGTTTTACGGTTTGATTAAAATATGAGGTGGTAGATGCGTCTGCAACAACACTGTATGACTGCTCAGCAAAAGAGCTAACATAACCTGAATAGGTATCTTCGGTAGCGCAAACTATAATATCTACCTCTTTGTCGATAGACTTGATGTATTCGATGTTTTCCTCGCTAATTGAGTTTTCTTTTTGTGCTGTCATATCAAATTCAAGCACAAATCGGTCGCTTAAAGCAGTTACCAAAACATTGAAAACAATGATAGCCGCTAAAACTATTGCAGTTAAAGCAATGGAATATCCGCCCTTCTTTGCAAAAAGGGTGTTTTTAAGGAGTTTTTGCTTAGGAAGTTTAATCTTTATTTTCTTTTCCATTTTAAAAACCTCCTTTAAGACCATCTTCTCTTTTCAAGTGAACGAACACTTAAAAAGACGAATATAGCAATAATACTTACAAAATAAACAACATCGCTTACAGAGAAAACACTGTCAGCAAAATCGCTCACAGCCGAAATAAATCCGGCTTTTTCTATGAATACAACAAAAGCGGAAACAATACTTGCCCAAATTTTGCCGAAAAATGTTTCATTTGTTTCAGGAACATTTATCATAGTGGCAAAGTTTGACATATAAAGCACTAAAATGTTTATAACCAAGGTTAAAATTGCAGAAATTGCAGGGCTTTCGGTAAGGCAGGAAATAAACATACCGATGGCAATTAAAGCGCCGCCCAGCAGCAACATTCCCAGCAAGGAATATAAATAAGAAAGAACATTAACGCTAACCTTTGAAGCCACGATGATTTCAAAAATCACGGTTGGCGCAAAGGCAAGTGCATAAACCGCAAAGGCGGCAAAGAATTTACCAAGCACAATACCACTTAATTTAACGGGGGCTGTAATTAAAGCCTGATCGATTTTCTGGCGGCGATCTTCACTCATAAGTCGCATTGTGATAATAGGCATTAAAAAGGTTGCCACGGTAGCCATTTGAATATTAATTACAGGAATTTGAGGAGAACCTGCAGTATAAACAATGTAAAAATATAAACCTAAAAAGAAATAGAAGGATGCTAAAACTATGTATCCAACAGGTGTTGTGAAATAGGCTTTAAATTCTCTTTTAAAAATCGCAGTCATTTATGCTTCCTCCTCTTCTTCAGTCTCGGTTTCGGTGATTTCTTCAGCACCTAAAAGTTCCTTGGCTTCCTTTGTGTCCATATCTGTAAGACGAAGGAATACCTGCTCGAGTGACAGTCTGTTATCATTTAAAGCCAAAAGCTTTTTGCCACGGGAAACAACCCTGTCAAAAATATCGGCTCTGATATCATTACCGTCCATGGGCTCAATAACAAAGTCATAGCTTCCGCTCTCCATCTGACCCAAAGAGGTAACCGATTTAACACCCTTAACGGTCTTAAGGGTTGAAAGCATATCCTCTTCGTTGCAAACAATTCTTGCAAGTAATGTCTTATTGTCAGACAAGCGGTGGGCTAAATTCTCGGCAGTATCGTCAGCAATAAT
>JAZSDI010000084.1:0-8740 GCA_045531045.1 Acutalibacteraceae bacterium
CGCAAAGCAAGGACGCCACCTATGAGGGCAACCTAAAGCTCATGGGTGTTTCCGACCTTAAAAAGCCTATTTCCATCAACATTTATCCAAAAGATTTTGAGGCAAAAGAAAGCATTTCCGAGCTTATAAATCAATATAACGAGAAAGCCGATGAAAACGAGGAAATCACCTATACAGATTATATCGGTCTTATGATGTCCTCGGTTACAACCATCATAAATGCCATTAGTTATATTCTTATTGCATTTGTAAGCATTTCGCTTATTGTTTCTTCAATTATGATAGGAATTATAACCTATATCTCGGTTTTGGAAAGAACAAAAGAAATAGGTATTTTACGTGCTATGGGCGCTTCCAAAAAAGATATTTCCCGTGTGTTCAACGCCGAAACCTTGATTGTAGGCTTCGTTGCGGGTGCGTTGGGAATAGGCGTCACACTGCTATTACTGATACCGATTAACGCTATTATTAAAGCCGTAACCGATATTGGCGGTTTGGCAAGTCTCCCCTTAAACGGTGCTGTGATTTTGGTTATTATCAGTATGATTTTAACATTTATTGCAGGTTTAATCCCCTCAAAAATCGCTGCAAAAAAAGACCCCGTAACCGCACTTAGAAGTGAATAAAATTAAAAGAACCAACCTTTTTCGGTTGGTTCTTTTTTTGTTTTAGCTAAGAAACTGTAAAGGTATTGGAAAGATACTCCCCTACTGCAATTCGGTATTCGCCACTTTCCAAGGGCAAATGAAAATAATCTTCCAATTTTATTTGGCGTTCCTCTGTTTGATGCGGTTCTAAAATTAAAGCAACCAAAGTCCACTCATGGTCGTTCTTTGTTCCAACTCGTTTCCATTCTCCGTCAACAAGTTTCTGAAGCATAAAGCTGTTTTCATCGCCCGGAATACTGTGTTCTTCAAAACCAACATTTGAAATATAATAATCAATTACCGTACAATCCTGCTCAAAGGATTCTTTGGTAACAATTTTTAAGGTTTTGGAAGTTTGAAACTCACCTTTAAGTTTAAAATATTTGTTTTCCTTTTGACCGCAGGAGGATAACAATAAAACCGCTATTACAAGAATAAACCCGAGTAATCTTTTTCCCATTTTCACACCTCATTTTTGTTAATTAGCATTTATATCCATACATAAACCATTGTTTCGCTTAGATTATATCACAGTTTTTACGTAATTGCAACGAAAGTTGCATATGTAATCAATGCAAAGCATTGTATATCATCAATTCCGCAAGGAATTGCATATCATCAAAGCGGAACGCTTTGTATATCATCATTGCGAAAGAATTTTTGATACACACCTAAAGGTGTGATGAGATACAACAACGGTGCAACCGTTGTTGATGATATACAGCCTAACGGCTGATGATATGCCATTGCTTTCGCAATGGATAAAAAAATCCAGGTCCGAAGACTTGGATTTTTTGGCCCGCTTGAGAGGATTCGAACCTCCGTTCTTCAGAATCGGAATCTGCTGCGTTATCCAGCTGCGCCACAAGCGGATATATTCTAAGTAATAATTAAAAGTGAAGAGGTAATAAATGACTTATTTTAACATCTTACCTCTTCACTATTTATTACAATTTTAATTATTCCTCGTAACCTTTAGGGTTTCCGCTTTGCCAACGCCAAGTATCTTCACACATTTCTTCAATGCCTCGTTTAGCTTCCCAACCAAGTATTTTCTTTGCTTTTTCTGCATTAGCATAAACTTCATCAGGGTCACCGGGGCGACGGGGGTCAATAACATAAGGAACATCAATTCCACTAGCTTTTACAAAAGCATCACGAAGTTGAAGAACGCTGACGCCGTTACCGGTACCAAGGTTAAATGCCTCACAACCGGTATTCTTTAATGCCCAGTCGATAGCCTTAACATGACCGTCAGCCAAATCAACAACGTGGATATAGTCTCTAACGCCTGTTCCGTCAACAGTATTATAATCGTTACCGAAAACGTGAAGCTTTTCAAGTTTGCCAACTGCAACCTGAGAAATATAAGGCATTAAGTTGTTAGGAATACCCTTGGGGTCCTCACCGATAAGACCGCTCTTGTGAGCGCCGATGGGGTTGAAATATCTAAGCAAAGCAATAGACCACTCATTATCAGAAACATAGAGGTCACGCAAGATTTCCTCAATAAAATACTTTGTTCTGCCGTAAGGGTTAATTGCGCCTAAAGGCATCCCCTCAACCAAAGGCATTTCGGTTGCAACACCGTAAACAGTAGCAGAAGAAGAAAATACAATTTTCTTAACGCCAAACTCGTCCATAACCTCAAGCAAAGCAATGGTGTTTTTGAGGTTGTTATCATAATACATAATAGGCTCTCTAACCGACTCGCCTACTGCTTTAAGTCCTGCAAAGTGAATTGCAGCCTCGATTTTATTTTCTGTAAAAATCTTTCTTAAAGCGTCCTTACATCTTACATCTTCTTTGTAAAATTTAACGCTTTTGCCTGTGATTTTTTCTACTCTCTTTAAAGATTCAGCACTGCTGTTATCGAGATTATCGATAACCACAACATCATAACCTGCATTAAGCATTTCAATACAGGTATGACTTCCTATGTAACCAGCGCCTCCAGTAACTAAAATTGCCATAGCAATACCTCCAAAATTTACTATTTTTATTTTATTACAGACCATCCGTTTTGTCAAGCCAAACGGCCTAAATTGTTATGATTATAGGCATTATTCCCTTTTCGGTTATATCTATTACCGCATAAGACTCTAAACCGTTTCTTGAACGGGAAACCGAGCCTGGATTCACTAAATAAATCCCATCTTCATATACTATATCAGAAATATGCGTATGTCCGTAAAGTCCGATTTTACAGTCGTTTTGTTTTAGTGTCTTCAAAAGATGTTCTTTAGTATATTTAACATTTAATGTGTGCCCATGGGTATAAAAAATCCTGACTCCGTCAATAGAAGCAACACCTGTTGTGGGTAAAAAAGAGTTATAATCACAGTTGCCCGATACGGTATAAAAGGTTTTGTCACTGTATATAAACTCAAAATCTTCAATATCCCTCACGCAGTCTCCTAAGAAGAAAACCGCCTTGGCATCGGGCTGTGAAGCCAAAATTTTATCGATAGCACGGCTTTTTCCGTGAGAATCGGATATAACCACAATACGCATATAACTCACCTCTTTTCATATATTTTACAATAATTTCATATTATTTACAAGTACAATTAGGAGGGAATAAAATGAATAACATAGACCCGAAAATTTTAAACACGAAAGACCCAAAAAAATTAATGGCCTCACTGTCGGACAAAGACAAAGAAAAGGTAAACCGAATGCTTTCTGACAAAGAAGCACTTGCCAAAATGCTAAACAGCCCTGAAGCACAGGCAATTATTAAGATGTTATCGGGAAAAGGTAAAAATGGATGATTTAAACGCAAAGATTTCGGAGATTTTAAATAATCCCGAAAGTCTTGAACAGTTAAAAAGCGTGGCAGAAAGTATTTTTTCGGGTGAAAATTCTGAAACGAAACAAAATGAAAACGAATTTCCCCCTATCGAGAACATAGGCGCAATTTTATCTATTATTTCAAAGCTTAAAGGTAATGAAGAAAATGACCGCACTCGGCTTATTAATTCTCTAAAGCCTTATTTGAGTGACACCAGACGGCAAAAGGCGGACAACGCTATTAAACTTTTAAAAATAGTTGAACTCTGGCCTCTTATCAAGGACAGCGGTATGTTAAACTTTTAAACTACTAAAGGGGTGGAAAAATGAGTAACAGCGAATTTGAAAGGCAAAGGGAAAACGCCCTAAAAGAGATGCGAGAAATAAATTCAAAATCCACTAATCCGCCCCCGAAAAAGCCGACTACTCCCCCTCCTCAGCAAAATCACCTTTTCGGAAACGGTTTTGACCTGCCTTTTCAAAATCTTTTTAAGGATAAAGAAACTGCACTGATTTTGGGGCTTTTACTTATACTCTACGGCGAAAAGGCGGATAGACTTCTGCTTTTGGCACTTGTATATATCTTGCTATAAAAAAAGCGATAGGCGTTTTGCCTATCGCTTTTAAATTATTTAGCATAGTTAACTGCTCTGCTTTCACGGATAACATTAACCTTAATCTGTCCTGGATACTCAAGTTCATTTTCAATTCTTTGAGCAATTTCACGGGACATAATAATCATCTCGTCCTCACCAACAACCTCGGGCTTAACCATGATACGAACTTCACGGCCTGCCTGAATTGCAAAGGAGCTTTCAACACCGTTGAAGGAATTGGCGATTTCCTCAAGTTTTTCAAGACGCTTGATATAGTTTTCAATATTTTCACGTCTGGCTCCTGGACGGGCAGCAGAAATTGCATCAGCCGCCTGAATAATAAAGGCAATAAGAGATTTAGGTTCAACCTCACCATGATGTGCGTGAATTGCATTAATAATAACATCGTTTTCACGGTATTTCTTAGCAACCTCAACACCAAGCTGAATATGTGAGCCTTCTTGCTCGTGGTCTAATGCCTTACCGATATCGTGTAAAAGACCTGCTCTCTTAGCAAGTGTGATATCAGCGCCCATTTCGGCAGCGATTAAACCTGCAATGTGGCAAACCTCTAATGAGTGGTTAAGAACATTCTGACCATAACTTGTGCGGTAACGAAGTTTACCCAAAAGCTTAGTAACCTCGGGGTTAAGATTATGAACGCCCGACTCAACCATTGCACGTTCACCCTCTTGACGGATGATAGCCTCAACCTCAGCAGTGGCTTTAGCAACACACTCTTCAATTCTTGCGGGGTGAATTCTTCCGTCCATAATAAGTTTTTCAAGCGCAACACGGGCAATTTCACGTCTTACGGGGTCAAAGCTTGAAAGGGTTATGGTTTCGGGTGTATCGTCGATAATTAAATCAACGCCTGTGGCGGTTTCTAAGGCTCTTACATTTCTGCCTTCACGACCGATAATTCTACCCTTCATTTCGTCATTGGGAAGAGCAACAACCGAAACGGTCATTTCAGAAGAATGGTCAGCCGCACAACGCTGAATTGCACTGCCGATAATCTTCTTGGCAATACGGTCTGCCTCATCCTTAGCCTGTTGTTCAGCCTCAAGGATTTTAACAGCTTTTTCATGGGTTAGTTCACCGTCAAGAAGTTCAAGTAAATGGCTTTTTGCCTGTTCTTTAGAGAAACCTGAAATCTTCTCAAGCAAATCCATTTGACTTTGCTTTAAACGGTCACATTCCTCGATTTTTTCTTCGATAACCTTTGCACGTTGAGCTAATTTTTCTTCCTTAGCTTCTAAATTGTCGATTTTGCGGTCAAGAGACTCCTCTTTTTGTTGAAGTCTGTGTTCTTGACGCTGAACCTCACTGCGGCGTTCACGAAGGTCTCTCTCAGTTTCCTGACGCAAATTGTGGATTTCATCCTTTGCTTCAAGCAAAGCTTCTTTTTTCTTTGATTCTGCATTCTTAATGGCATCGCCTAAAATACGTCTTGCCTCATCCTCTGCCGAGTGAATGGTGGATTCTGCAGATTTGCGTCTTCCGTTCCAACCAAAAACGAAGCCGAGTACACCTAAAACAAGCGCAGCAATGCCTGCGATTACATACTCCATAGTTTACCTCCTATTTAAGACACGGTATTTGCCAAAAGGCTTAGGAGCCGTGTTTTTGGGCGGTAACCTCCAGTATTCTTTTGAATTGTTAGTTTAAGTAGAAATATATCAAAGGTATACGGAAGTTATAGCCACTCCCAGATAATATTTATGATTTTTATAAGCGGTCGCCATCCGCCTAAAAAAGGACATACTAAATATCTCTTGTATTATACCACTATATATCCTATATGTCAACGAAAAAACCACAATTTTTAGTAATTTTATATAAAAAAACAAGGTATATATTGTTGACAAAAAGGAAGATTTTGATTATAATATATGAGTTAAAATATCTCTAATTTAAGGATGTAGAATTATGAAATGGACTTCACTTAATGATTTAAGAGAAATGTACTTGAAATTCTTTGAAGAAAAAGGACATTTGCGTTTGGGAAGCTACCCGTTAGTTCCCCAAGGCGATAAATCTCTTTTACTTATAAATTCGGGTATGGCGCCTATGAAAAAGTTTTTCACAGGCGAGGTTACTCCCCCGTCTAAAAGGGTTACCACCTGCCAAAAATGTATCCGCACACCCGACCTTGAGCGTGTTGGTATTACCGCCCGTCACGGCACATTCTTTGAAATGCTTGGAAACTTCTCTTTCGGTGATTATTTTAAGACCGAAGCTATCAAATGGGCTTGGGAATTTTTGACCGTTACCTTAGAAATCCCCGCCGAGCTTCTTTGGCCCTCTGTTTATGAAGAGGATGACGAGGCTTATGCTTTATGGCGTGATGTTATAGGTGTGCCCGAAGAAAGAATTGTTCGTATGGGTAAAGCCGACAACTTCTGGGAGCACGGAACAGGTCCTTGCGGTCCTTGCAGTGAAATTTATTTTGACCGTGGCGAGAAATACGGTTGCGGTTCACCCGACTGTAAACCCGGTTGCGAGTGCGACAGATATATGGAAATCTGGAACAATGTTTTCTCACAGTTCAATAATATGGGCGACGGCACATATACCGAGCTTGAAACCAAGAACATTGATACAGGTATGGGTCTTGAAAGACTTGCTTGTGTTATGCAAGGTGTTGACAATATGTTTGAGGTTGACACTATCCGCAACATCTTAAATAAGGTTTGCGAAATTTCGGGCAAGGAATACGGCAAAGATGCAAAAACCGATATTTCTATCCGTGCTATTACCGACCACGCAAGAGCAGCAACCTTTATGATTAGTGACGGTATTATCCCCTCTAACGAAGGTAGAGGTTATGTTCTTCGCAGAATTATCCGCCGTGCTGTTCGTCACGGAAAGCTTATTGGAATTGCAAGACCTTTCTTTGTTGAGCTTTGCGAGGCTGTAATAAACGAAAACAAATCGGGTTACAGTGAGCTTATTGAAAAGAAAGAACTCATCACTAAGGTTATCGTTAACGAGGAAGCAAGTTTCAACAAGACCATCGACCAAGGTCTTTCAATGCTTGAAACCTTGACCGCTAACGGCGGCACCCTTTCGGGCGATGATGCTTTCAAACTTTACGATACCTACGGCTTCCCCTTTGACTTGACTGTTGGTATTTTGAAAGAAAAAGGTATGACAGTTGACGAAGAACGCTTTAAAGAGCTTATGAACGAGCAAAAAGTTAAGGCTCGTAACGCCCGTAAGGCTTCTGACGGCGAAAGCTGGAAGAGTGACGGTTTGACCTTTGAAAATATCCCCGCAACCATTTTTACAGGATACACCGAATACGAAACCGACGCAGTTGTTTTAGATATTATCGCCGAGGGCGAACACACATTATCTGCCAATGAGAACGATAAAGTTATTATTGTTCTTAATAAAACTCCTTTCTATGCTGAAAGCGGCGGTCAGGTTGGCGATACAGGTGTTATTTCAGCAGACGGTTTTGAATTCCTTGTGAGTGACACCAAAAAGTCCACCGACGGAATATTTACCCATTTTGGTACTGTTACTAAAGGCAGCATTAATGTTAACGACTCTGTTAAGGCTGAGATAAACTCCTCTCGCCGTGAGTCAATTAAGAGAAACCACACTGCCGCCCACCTTTTACAAGCGGGTTTAAGAGCAGTTCTAGGCACCCATGTTGAACAGGCGGGTCAGCTTGTAAACGAAAAGGCTGTTCGTTTTGACTTTACCCATTTCTCAGGTCTTACTGCCGAGGAAATCGAAAAGGTTGAAGATTTTGTAAACAACGCTATTCTCTCGGGTGTCGAGGTTGAAAATACCGAAATGCCTATTGATGAGGCTAAAAAGCTTGGTGCTATGGCATTGTTCGGCGAGAAATACGGCGATGTTGTTCGTGTTGTAAACGCTAAAGGCACATCGGTTGAGCTTTGCGGTGGTACACATGTTGACAACACCTCTAAGCTTGGTCTTTTCCATATTGTAAGCGAATCAAGCGTTGCGGCAGGTGTTCGCAGAATTGAGGCTGTTACAGGTGCTAATGTATTAAAAGTTCTTAAAGAGCAAAAGGCGTTAGTTTCTGAAATTGCTGAAAACTTGAAGGCTCAAAACCCTGCAGACGCTCCAAAGCGTGCAACTGCAGTTATGAACGAACTCAAAGAAACCCGTCAAGCTTTGGCTGATGCAGAAAGCAAACTTTCATCAGGCAAATTGGCAGACATTTTAAAGGATGCTATAAAAGTTGGCGAATTGAAGATTGCCACCAAAAAACTCAGCGGTGTTTTACCCGACGCTTTACGCCAGATGACCGACACTGCAAAGGCTGAAAATGATAACTTGGTAACCGTTTTAGCATCGGTCAACGGCGAGAAAATCACATTCTGTGTTTCTTGTGGCAAGACCGCATTGAGTAAAGGAGCCCACGCAGGTAATCTTGTTCGTGAGGTTGCTAAAATCACAGGCGGTAACGGTGGTGGCAAGCCCGACAGTGCGATGGCAGGCGGCAAGGATGCTGACAAAATTGATGAGGCTTTAAACAAAGCGGCTGAACTTTTAAAGACTCAGTTAAAATAAGGTGACAGATATGAAAGACTGTTTATTTTGTAAAATTGTTGCAGGCGAAATACCCTCAACCAAAATTTATGAGGACGAATTTGTCTACGCTTTTGCGGACATTGACCCCAAAGCGCCTTTCCACGCTATAATTATTCCAAAAGAGCA
>JAZSDI010000128.1:0-31667 GCA_045531045.1 Acutalibacteraceae bacterium
AGTTATATCAAATTCAGCACGAAGATGGCTACCTTGAGTAAAACCAACATATTTATCATTAATATACAAGAAAGCGCAAGAAGAAACACCTTCGAAAACAAAATAGAATTTGCCCGAAAGTCTTTCCACATTAAATTCGCGTTTATAAACACCACAAGGGTTGTCATCGGGTACATAGGGAGGGTCAACAGGATATGGGTAGTTGACATTAGTATAGTTAGGGTTTTCGTATCCCCTTAACTGCCAACAGGAAGGAACATCAATTTTGTCCCAATTTTCAATCACTTTTGGAACATCAACATCCTTTTCAAAGTAAGCAAAATCCCAGTCACCGTTTAAAAGTGTGCAATTTGCGGCACCCTTGGGAATATAATGCGCTCTTGGAGGCATACGGTTTTCACTTGTCTTAAATAGGTTTTCATAAATACGCATGGTAATTTCTCCTCAATATAGGATTAAAGTTGATTTTTAATTTTTTCAAAATCAAGTTCAGAGGTGGATTTTAAAACAATATCGGGCATAATCGAGGTAACTGTAACATTTATACCAACCGAAAGCATACCCGCTGCATGAATAGATTCAATACCGGCCTGTGCATCTTCAACGCCTACGCACTCAGCAGGGTCAAAACCTAAAGCGTTGTCGCAAGTTAAGAAAATTTCGGGGTCGGGCTTTGGCTTTTTAACAAGAGCCGCATCGGCAATATAATCAAATAAATCAGAAATTTCAAGCAATTCAAGAACACGACTTGCATTTTTACTTATCGAAGCCACAGCGCACTTTACACCGCTGTTTCGAGCTTCAGTTATGAAAGGCACTATACCGGGCAAAATGTCATCGGGCGTTAATTGCTCAATCATTTCCTTGTAATAATCATTCTTTTTATTTGCTAAATCTTCTTTTTCTTCCGCAGTAAATTTATCGGTTGCATTATTCTTTTCTAAAATAATTTCAAAAGAATTAATACGGGAAACGCCCTTTAAAAGTTCGTTTATATCTTCATCAAAATAGTAGCCTAATTCATCAGCTAACTTTTTCCACGCAAGATAATGATATTTAGCAGTATCGGTTAAAACGCCGTCTAAATCAAAAATCAAAGCCTTCAAACTCATATTAATATTCCTTTCCGTAAACAGTTACTCTTGAATTTACAATGCCATCAATTGAAACTTCGTTACCCTTGATTTTAATGTTTAATCTTTCGCCTTTCCAATTAAGGTTAAAAGACAAACTTTGCCAGTTTTGTGGCATTCTTGGTGAAATATCTAAAGTATCATCGGTGAAACTTACACCGGCAAAACCAAAAATTGCAGTATTCCATGCGCCACCGTTAGCAGCAGGATGTGTACCACCGATATACAAAGATCCCAAAAATTGCTTTGTATCACCGGTCAAATCAACACTCGCAGTTTTCATGAAGTACTTATAAGCCCAATCGGTATAACCAATTTCAGCGGCTACTATTGCGTAAGCACATGCCGAAAGGCTTGAGCCATGCTCAGTATAAGGCTCGTAGAAATCCCAATTTAACTTTTTAATTTCGGTACTGTAGGCGTTTCTAAACACATTAAGCATCATGATAACATCAGCCTGTTTTAAAACCATTGTATTTGATGCTAAACCGTGACCGCCCCAATATTCATTTTTGATCAATTCTCGGGTTTTAAGAATTTCAGGAGTAGTATCCTCAAGTGTGAAATATCCATCAAACTGTTCAATAATTCCCTTTTCATTAGGTTGAGGAACATATAGTTTTTCGGAAAAATCATATGCCCAATCAAGTTCCTTATTAAAGACCGCCAAATATTCAGGATTAATTTCCTTAACTTTATTTATTGCACGAACAAAAATGTCAGCAGCAGATTTTACCATAACATTTGTAAATGCATTATTATTAACTCTTTCATGGTATTCATCGGGGCCTACAACATCTAAAATCTCATAACGATTTTTATGGGGTTTGAAAACAGCATAAGTATATAAAAATCTTAGTGCTTCATACATAAGATTTAAACCGCCATCAACCAGTAACTCATAATCATCGGTTGTTCGGCAATAATCCCACATTGCAAAGACGATATCGGCAGAAACATGAATTTGTTTGTCCTTGAAATATGTTCTTTGGGGACGATTTGTGAAAACATCAGTAACATTAAACAATGTACAGGCGTCATCCCCTGTTTCGTGGCTTTCCCATGCAAAAAACGCACCTTCTAAACCAAATTCCTTCGCTTTTCTTTTAGCACCTGCTAAAGTATTAATTCTATATTTTAAAAGATTTCTTGCAGCCTTTTTATCGGTAAATTGGAAGAATGGGAGCATAAACATTTCGGTATCCCAAAAGGCTGCGCCCTTATAAACTTGTCCTGAAAGACCACGAGCAGGAATACCACATTTATCGGTATTATGGGGAGCTATACTACATAGGTGATAAAGACTGTAACGAAGTGCTAATTGCGCATCAGCATCGCCTTCGATTACAACATCGCTATTTTCCCAAATCTTATCCCATGCCGCAATATGCTTTATCTTTAAATCTTCATATCCGATTTTTATCGAATTCATAAAATTCTCTTTAGAATTTTCAAGAGTATCGGTGTGATAAACTCCACCAAACTTTATAAATTTAAATTCTTGGTTTGCTTTTAATTCAACGACAGCTGTATGTAATAAATCAGCATTATTGCAATTTTCTAAACCAACAACAGTTTCAAAAATTTCAAGTTTGTTTTTAAGTTGAACCGTTTCGCAACATAGTTTAAAAATATTATCGGTTGCTGTTTCTCCCAAATAATTTAAATGGTCGCCCGATATGTTCCAAACATTTTTATCAACACCTGTTTTAACGGTAATTAAAACATCCTTATCAGCAACAACCGAATATTTTAAGGCGATAATATTTTCATTAGTCATACTAACAAAGCGTTCAGCATTGATAGTAACATTGACCCCGTTAACCAAAAACTGTGTATTTCTGGTATGAATTCCATTTCGGATATCCAGTGATTGTTTATGAGAAACAGGTGTGAGTGTAGATAAATTTAATTCCACGTCATCAACTGCAACAACGGTATACAATGGGTTTGGCGCATTTACCGACTCTCGCCAATTACTATTTTCTGCCAAATCAAAAAAACCGGCAAGATTTACTGCAACTAATTGGTCGGCACCATATTCTTCCATAGTGCCTCTATAGCCCATAAAGCCGTTGCCTAAAAGAAATTTACTGCCATGTTTTTCGATGTCTTCTGTATCAAATTGATTTTTCTCAATAATCCAATCAAATGCCATATAAAACACCCCCGAGATAATTTTTTATTATTTAATTATATCTAACCTGAAAATTTTTGTAAATATGATAAACAATTATAAATATTATAAATAGAATTATAATTATATTATTCTAATTTTAATTGTTCCTTGAATTCCAAAGGAGTGATTTTGAAATGCTTTTTATACAACCTGTAAAAATTAGAATAATTATTAAATCCAACTTTAAAGCATGCCTCTTTTACCGTGTGATTTGCACGAATTAAATTATTACAATTATAGAGTCTTCTCATAATCAAATAATCATAAGGCGAAACACCTACGTAATCTTTAAATAAATGTGCAATATAATACTTTGAAAAGTGGAATCTATGAGCAAGTACATCGAGATTCACATCCTCAGTATGATGTCTGTTAATGTAATCAATAATTTTATTTACATTGGCATTGCTGGTCGCCGCTTCATTATTAAATGTGCTGTTCTTTTCAAACATTTTTGAAAGACAAGCCAATATTTCAATTGCCTTACATGTTAATAAAATTTGTGACTCGATAGTATCTTCTTTGGCATATTCTAAGCATTTTTCCAAATCCTTATCCATGGAAATTTTCTTGACGTTTTCCGATAAAATAAGATTTCTTTGACCTTTGATTTTTTTTGCAATAGTATCCAAAAAAATTGCTTTTTCATAACCAAATTGTTGAAAAATAGAATCGCCAATATGTAAAACAATTTTTTCAATATAACAGTCAGCATCGTACAAAGTAACGTGTAATTCGTCGGGATTTAATATTACAATATCCCCTTCGCCTATATTGTAAATATTGCCTTCGATATGTATCGAAGCATTACCTTTGCGGTAATATTCAATAATTAAATCGGTATCATAATGAAGATAATTAAGCGAAGAATTAATTTCTCTAACCCCATGAGAATAGTGTATTTTCAAAGATTCATTAACATCGTAACAAACTTTTTTATAAGAACTTGACATAATATTACACCTCACAGCAATATTGTACAACATAATAACAAAAATTACAATAGTGTTTCAAAAATAAAAGTTGTATAATAAAAGAAAAATTACTGGGAGGTAATGGTATGAAAGACATTAAATGTTGTGTCGTTGTTGTCGGCGCTGGTCCTGCGGGCATGGCTGCTGCAATATCGGCCAAGAAAAATGGTGCAGAAAAAGTAATTATCATCGAGCGTGAAAACAGAACTGGTGGTATTCTTAAGCAATGCATCCACGCCGGATTTGGTCTTCAATACTTCGGCGAAGAACTTACAGGTCCTGAGTATGCTGAGAAATTCTCGGTACTTGCAAACGAAACAGGTATAGAGTTTATGCTTAACACTACTGCGCTTGAAATTAAAGACAAAACCTTGGTTTGCGTTAACACCGAAGGTATTGTTAATATTCACTTTGGCGCTCTTGTTCTTGCAATGGGTTGTCGTGAGCGTACTCGTGCTAATCTTGTAATTCCCGGCAGCCGTCCTGCAGGTATTTACTCAGCAGGTACCGCACAAAAGTTAATCAACATCTTTGGTCACAAGGTTGGTAAAGAGGTTGTTATCCTCGGTAGCGGTGATATCGGTATGATTATGGCAAGACGTTTGTCATTAGGTGGCGCAAAAGTTAAGGCTGTTGTTGAAATTATGCCTTATTTAGCAGGTCTTGTTCGTAATAAGGCTCAATGTCTTGATGATTTTGACATTCCCCTAATGCTTTCTCACACTGTTGTTGATATTATTGGTGTTGACCGTGTTGAAGCTGTTACTATTGCTCCTGTTGATGAAAACCGTCAACCTATTATGGAAAAGGCTGAGACCATTTCTTGCGATACATTACTTTTATCAGTTGGTCTTATCCCCGAAAACGAACTTACCCGTTCGGCTGATGTTGCACTTTCGGGCATTACCAAAGGTGCTATTGTTAACCAATACAAACAAACCGATAAGCCTTACATATTTGCTTGTGGTAACGTTTTACACGTTAACGACCTTGTTGACCACGTTAGCCACGAAAGTGAAGATGCAGGTAAATATGCAGCATTATATGCAGCAGGCAAACTTGAGAGTGCCGATGAACTCGCAGTTGAACCTGGCGAAGGTGTGAGATATGTTTGTCCTCAGAAGATGGCGTGTGTGGATGATAATGTTGATCTTTATTTCCGTACTACTGCTCCCGGTCGAAACACTACTCTTACAATTTCAGATGATAGCGGTGTTCTTGTTACCAAGAAGTTAATTCGTACCACACCTGGTACTATTGAAAAACTCACCATCCCTGCTGACAAAGCTAAAAACGCAAACGGCAAAATCGTTGTTAAAGCCGTACATAAGGAGGCATAATTATGAAAAAAACATTGATTTGCACTGTATGCCCTAACGGCTGTGAAATTGAAGTTAATTACACAACAAAAGAAGATGCTGTAATTACCGGTTACACATGTAAAAGAGGTATTCCCTACGCTTTAGATGAGTGTTTTGAACCCAAGCGTACTTTTACCTCTTCGGTTAAAATCGCTGGTACTGACAGACGCATGTTACCTGTTCGTACAACCGGTCCTATTCCAAAAGAACTTTTAATGAAGGCTGCTGATGAAGTTGCTAAAATCGCTTTAGAAGTTCCTGTTAAATGTGGCGATGTTATTGTTGAGAATTTCCTTGACACTGATGTTAAACTCGTTGCCGCTATGTCACTTTAAGGAGGTAATGCATAATGATTAAAACTGATGTATTAATTATCGGCGCAGGTGCCGTTGGTTGCGCACTTGCAAGAGAACTTTCTAAATACAATATCAAAGTAACCGTATGCGACAAAAACGATGACGTAGGCGGTGAGGCTTCTAAGTCAAACAGCGGCTTGTTCTCAACAAGTGCTACTATGCCTGTTGGCACTTTGGAGTGCAAACTTCGTACTATCGCTCACAGTATGATTTTAGATGTTTGCGATAAGCTTGATGTGCCTTATATTGAGTGCGGCAGTATTGCTCCTATCCTCTACCCCGACCAGTTAGAAACTGCAAAAGGTTTAACCGAGCGTGCTTTCCAAAACGGTGTTTATGATTACGAAATTTTACCTGCAAAAGACATTTTAGATATGGAACCCACTTTAAATCCTGAAATTTTGGGTGGTATTTACAGCCCTCGTGACAGACAGTGTAACCAATTCATCTTCGTTTCTGCATTAGCTGAAAACGCAGCAGAAAACGGTGTTGAATTCGTTCTTGACTGTAAAGTTACCGGTATGGATGTTTCCAATGGCAAAATCCATGCTGTTCACACCACAAAGGGCGACTTTGAGGCTACTTGGGTTATTAATGCGGCAGGTTTACACTGTGATGAAATTTCCGACATGGTTGATGAATGCGACTTTAAGGTTAATCCCAGAAAAGGTGAATTCTACGTATTCTCACACGATACTCCCGTTAAGGTTTCTCACATCATTTCTTCCGTACCCAGCCCCAAGACCCGTGGCGTTCTTGTAATCCCAACTGTTGACAACAATATGTTGGTTGGTCCTACCGCTGATGATGTTGAAGATAAGACTGATGCTAAAACAACAGCTGCAGGTCTTGCAAGTATTAAGGCTCAAGCTCTTAATATGATACCCGGACTTCACTTTGAAGATACAATCACCCAATTCGTTGGTGTTCGTCCTGCAAGAACTCCTGAAGGATACGATTTACGCTTCTCTGAAAAGGTTAAAGGCTTTATCGGTATTTCAGGTGTACGTTCAACCGGTCTTACAGCTAGTATTGGTATTGCAGGTTATATCGTACACGGCATGAAAGAGCATGGTTTAGAGCTTGAACGCAAGGTTGGTTGGAAGCAAACAAGAAAAGGTATTGCAAGATTTGCTGAAAAAACCAATGCTGAAAAGGATGCTCTTATTGCTGCAGATCCCTTGTACGGTAAAATCGTTTGCCGTTGCGAACAAGTAACCGAAAGTGAAATTTTACAAGCTATTCATAGACCTGTTGGTGCTAAAACATTAGATGCAGTTAAGCGTCGTGTACGTGCCGGTATGGGTCGTTGCCAAAGCGGTTTCTGTGGCCCTCACGTAATTGAAATTATTGCCCGTGAACTCGGAATTCCTGAGGAAGACGTAAGAAAACGTGGCGAAAAAGCATTTATGCTTGATAGAGACTAATCATGCAATCTTTAAATTTAGAACAGATTAAATCTGTTGCTCACGGTGTTGCGAGAGTTGAAGAATCTAACGGTTTAGTTCACCTTCACCGATTTACTAAGGAACAACAAGAGTTATATAAATCTACATCCAATGATTTTTATATTAAAACTTTTGCCACTTCCGGTATCACTTTGGAATTTGAAACCGAAAGTAAAAACTTATTTCTTTCGGTTTCAATAAGTAAAGGTAGTTCAAGAACTTTCTTTACACACAGCATCTTTGTTAATGATGAAAAAATTGGCGAACTTACCGGAGATATTGGCGAAAAAGAAAATGTAAAATTTGAAAAAAGCTTTTTCTTGCCATCAGGCCTTAAAAAGCTTAAAATCTTGTTCCCTTGGTCAGTTTGTTCTCGCATTAATTCTATACAGTTAGATAACAATGCAAGCGTTTTCCCTGTTCAGAAAAAACGCAAACTTCTTATGTTGGGTGATTCTATCACCCAAGGCTACGATGCGTTTAAACCTGAAAACGCCTACGCTGTTCAGTTGGCTTCTTCATTAGACGCTAGTGCTATAAACAAAGGTATAGCCGGCGAACAATTCTTCCCTTCTTTAACTAAGCTGAGTGAAGATTTTAAGCCTGATTATATCACAGTTGCGTATGGTACAAACGATTGGCGTCACAGTAACAAAGAAAGTTTTCAAAGAAGATGCACCGAATTCTTTGAAAATTTACGAGAATCATATCCCGATGTAAAAATCATTGCTCTAACACCTATTTGGAGAGTCGACATTAATAAACCTCAAGAATTTGGAGAACCACTTAGTTTTATTTCAAGTCATATTAAAAAAGTGGCTAAAACCATTTCTAATATGACGGTTATTGAAGGTATAGATATGATTCCTCATGATTCTCAGTATTTTCAAACCGATGGTGTGCATCCTATTGACGCAGGCTTTATCCATTACGGTGAAAATATTATTAAAGAAATCAAATCCAAGTTATAAAAAAATAAAGGCTCATTTGAGCCTTTATTTTTTTATTGTTAATTTAACCAATCATCGCTTCGCTAACACAATTAATCGAATACGGTGCATTTGCATCATCGTGGATAAAAGAAGTCTTCAACCTTATATCTTGCGATGAAGAACCAATATAAACTTCATATTTTCCATTTTCAACCACATAGTCTTTTAACATTGTGTTGTAATATGCATAATCTATATGATTTAATGTAAATGTAATTTTTTGGGTTTCTCCTGACTTTAAGAATACTTTTTCAAATTTCTTAAGTTCCTTTATTGGTTTGACAATAGTTGAGACAGCATCACCAATATATAATTGAGCAACTTCAGCACCGTCTGTATCACCAATGTTCTTCAAATTAAAACTAATTTGAATTCCATCAGATAAGTTTTGTAACTTCAAATCAGAATATTCAAAATCAGTATAAGAAAGGCCGTGACCAAAGGGATATAATATTTCTTCGGTGTGCTTATCGTAATACCTATACCCAACATCAAATCGTTCTTTATACTCCACCTTATATCCATCGCCTGGATACTCTAAATCGGTGCGCATTTTAGTTGGAAATGTTTCAGAAAGCTTGCCCGAGGGGTTAACTTTACCACATAAAATATCAGCAACAGCGCTGCCTGATGCTTCGCCACCAAGCCACATTTCTAAAACAGAATCAACATTTCTTTCCCATTTATCAAGAATTAATGCACCACCGTTTTGCAAAACTAAAACAAGGGGTTTGTTTAGTCTTTTTGCGGCGTTTACAAACAAACCTATGTTTTGATTTAAATATGCTGTTTGTCTGTCAAACTGTTCGGTATCTTCCGACTCCATTGAACCTGCAAAAAATACTATTAAATCGCTATCTGAAAGTTCTTTGTTTACTGCGCCGCATTTAGGCCATAGCATATCGGCAGGTAACTCTCGTTTTTTATAAACCTCAAGGTATTTAAATTGAATTTCGGGTAAACGCTTTTTTAATTCTTCTAAGGGTGAATCGGTATATTCGTCTTGCTGATTTACCATAGCACTTCCTTGACCTGCAATCAATGGAGAAACAGCATATTCGCCAACAACGGCAACCTTTTTATATTTTGAAGAGGTAATCGGTAAAACATTGTTCTTATTCTTTAATAATACCATACCTTCAGCCGCAATTTTTCGTGCTGTTACGTGTTGCTCGTCTCTGTTATAGGCAATATTCGCCTTAGAATTTGAACTTGCAAATTCTATCATTCTTTCAACAGATTTATCAATATCTTCGACTTTAATGAAACCGTTTTCAAGGTCGGATGATAACTGATTAGAAATCTTAGAATTGGGTGGCATTTGCAAGTCTAATCCGGCTTTAATTGCACGAGAAACATTGTGTACCGCACCCCAATCGGAAATAACAGGACCGTTAAATCCCCATTCTTCTCTAAGAACATCATTTAAAAGATATTTATTTTCAGAGCACCAAATACCGTTAAGTTTATTGTAAGCACACATTATACTGGCAGGATTAGATTTTTTAACAGCAATTTCAAAAGGCTTCAAATAAATTTCACGTAAGGTGCGTTCTTCAATATCGGCACTTACGGTAGTACGGTCATATTCTTGGTTATTAGCCGCTAAATGTTTTAAACAAGCTTTAACACCTAAATCTTGAAGTCCATTAATATATCCCGCAGCGATTTCACCAGCTAAAACAGGGTCTTCTGAAAGATATTCAAAGTTTCTACCACATAAAATATGGCGCTTAATATTAACACCAGGACCTAGCAAAACATCAATATTATGTTCAATACAATCCTTTGCTAATGCTTTTCCCATTAAATATGCAATATCGACATTCCAGCTACTTGCAAGGTTACATAGATTTGGAAAATGAGTGCAGTTAGATTCTTTATCAGCTCTTATTCCATGGGGACCGTCAGCAAATTTTAAGGATGGAATACCCTTATTATCTATTGGACGGGTATTCATATTACCATATCCGGTTAAAAGGTTGGCTTTTTCTTCAAAGGAAAGGTCACAAGTTTTAGGATTTATCAACATAATTATCGCCTCAATTACATAAAAAGTGTAGATGCAATTTTTTAATTGTACCTACACTTTTATAATTAAAATTCTTCAACAACATTTTCACCATCAAGCCATGCTTTGATGTTGATCGACAATAAATTCCAGTTTTGAAAACCTGGATTCATAATCGGCTCTCCACTTTCAGGGTCATAATATTCGTGGAGTTCACCTGTTTGTAAAATATCATCTTCGAAAAGTTTCACAGTCTTTTGACCGAGTTCTTTTGCCTCTTCAATAAAACCATATTTAACCAAACCTTTAAAAACCATATAATTAGCAATGCCCCAAATAGGACCTAACCAACAAGAAGGGTTACCCGTTGCTTTTACAGAATACATTTTTTCGTATTTTGAAAGACTTCTAACACCAAAAGGCGCCCAAAAAGCATTTGTATCTAAAAGATTTTCTTTAACTATACGCTTTGCTTGTTCAGGGGTTGCAATTCCGCTCCAAAGCGCCAAAAAGCTTGACCAACTTCCCAATCTTTGAATAAGACAATCCCAATGTCTCGGTGCGCCTGAGTGCATTTTTTGTTCAGGATTTACAGGCAACAAATTAAAATCCACACTGTAATACATACCGTCTTTTTCATCGTAACAATGTGTTCTTACTGCTTGACACAACTCTTCGGATTGCTTTTTGTAAACCTCAACATTAATACCCAAAAGGTCGCCAATATAGCAAAGAGCTAAAAGTTCTTTATACATAAAGCAATTTAGTAAAATAGAGCCAGAACTCCTGTAAGGACGATAATAAGTTGCAGGGTCATTATCAACACCTATTGCCGCATCATTAATCCAGAAAAACAGACCCGTAGGATTATGACGGCATCTGTCGTTATAATAATCAACAAACTTACAAAGCTTTGAAAAGACTGGACGCAACCATTCGGCATCACCGTATTTTTTCACAATAAAGGCAGCATGTTGAGCCAAACAAGGCTTATGTATATTAGTTTCGCCCCATTTTTCATAATCCTCACGAGCTAAACCGGGATATTGATATACAGGTGCTCTACCCTTGCTATCCATAATATTTAATGAGTTTAAAATACAACCCATTTCATACTCTTTAATATCCTCGGTAACAAATTGGCTAAGGGCAATATTTGTAAGCCAACTGTCCCAATCCCAAAGGGTATTATTGTAAACGCTACCGGGAACGATGAATTTGTATTCTAAGTTTCCGGTTGGCTCACGAAACATTTTTTTATAATTTTTCAAAGCATAATCTAAAATTACATTTGAAGACATATTTTTAACCTCGTCTTAAGGAAACTATTTCTTTTTTGCTTCTTCAATTCTTGAAATTAAGTATCTACCAATTTCACATAAATACTTATTGGTTGCAAATAAAAGTTCCTTAGGCTTGCCTTTATAAAAAGCATCAGTTTCGAAGGTAAAATCACCTTGATAATCAATTTCAGCCAATGCTTGACACATAGCCTCGAAATCAATTTTTTCCATAAAGGGTGCTGTATGTTTATCAGCCTTATAATCGGTATCATGAACATGCAAAGCTTGTAAACGCTTGTTACCCATTTGACGGATAAATTCAGGAATATCAGCGTTCATAAGTGAAACATGGCCAATATCAAGACAACCGACAATCCATTCACTATCGATAGCATCGAGATATTTGTTAAATTCCCAGGCACGTGAGCAGGTACTGTCACTTGGAACTTTATTACCGTTGTACCATTGCCACATATTCTCGCAAGCAACCTTAATACCAAACTTTTCGCAATATGGAATAAGACTTTTGTAAAACTCAACATTTATCTCAAATAATTCGTCAGGATGTTCGGCGTGAATAAGATGTTGTTTTGGATGAACAACAATGATTTTTGCACCTAAGATTGATGCAACTTCCATTGCACGAACAATTTTGTCAAAAATCTCTTTATCTTGTTCTTCATTACCAACACTTGATGGGAATGGTGCATGGGATTGATTACAAACAATACCCAAAGAATCGGCATAAGCGCGCATATCTTTTGCGATTTCAACATAATCAGGACTATTAAACAAATAATCCTTGTTTTTTGTTAATTCAAAAAGAGAAATATCGTAAGCATCAAAACCTGTATCAGCCAACATTTTAATAGCTTCTTTTTCAGGAATTTTATTACAATACCATTGAGTTAAGTTTGAAAGTAACATATTTTTCACCTTTCTTTATAAAACAACTTCCATACCATCGTATGAAGTAACAAAACCTTTTTCAGCAGCAATTGGTTCAAAATCAGCATAATTTGCTGAAATACCATTATGGGAGAAGTGATTTAAAACAACAACTGTTTTTTCATCAATTAAATGCTCTTTAATCATACGTTCACGACAAGAAACATTTCTGCCGAGGCACATATGACCGTGATAAGCAAGGTCGTCGTATGCGCCTTCGGTACAATCCAATGAAACCAAATCAAAGTGCATTTTGTTTCGTATCATATATTCCCAAGTTTCTTCTCGGAAAATATCAGTATCATGGGCGTAAAGTATAGACTTTTCGCCATCCGAAACAGCGTATATTACTGGATTTTCCGTCCCATGGTATGCCTTTAAAGGAGTAATCATATACTTTTCAACCTTAAAAGGTTCAAAAGGCTTAATTTCAATAAAATTAAGATGTTTGAAAACACCATCGGGTAAATCTTTCATCTTTTTGCCTATATCAGAAGTGCCGTATAAATTAAATTTATAATCAGGAGCAGGATGAGAAATACCCGCTCTGAAATAACGTAAGTCTATAAGATAAAAATGGTCAAAATGCTCATGGGTAACAATACAATTATGAATATCGTGCAAATTAATATTGTTATTCAAACAATGATAATATGTATCACAAGGAAAGTCAATAAGCAACGAATTATCAATTATCGCTTGTGATCTGCTGCGAATATCCTTACCTTTTCTATCAAAGGCTTTTCGGCAATTTTCACAATCACAAAACATAGCCGGAAAACCTTCAGCCGCTGCTGTTCCAAGATATTTAATTTTCATAGTACCACTTCTTTTAAACTATAATTTTAATTAAAATTTTTGCGATATTGAGTAGGTGTGATACCTACTTTAGATTTAAACATACTAGTAAAATAATGGGGATTCTGATATCCGATAAACTCGGAAATTTCAAAAATCGATTTTTTTGTATGTTGCAAAAGTGAGCATGCAATTTGAATTTTGTTGTTAATTTGATAATCATAAGGGGTTGTGCCAAATTCACGTTTAAAAAGCTTAAGGCAATAATCCGGAGACCGATAAATCAACTTCGCAAGTTCAGAATTGCTGATTATGCGTTCACTATTATCATCTAAAAAGTTTTTCATTAAAACAGCCTCGCTATTTTTCTGAGCATTTTTATTAAGCATATATAATCTATGCAATATATCAAAATAAAGGCTGGTAAGTTTTAATTGTCTTTCACTTTCAGGAATATCTTCATAAGATACTTTCATGATTTTTTTAAAAAGATATTTAAGTGATGGAGCAGAAAAAACAAATTGGTCATCAAGTGAAAACTTTGATATCAAAGACAGTGCCAAACTACCTGACAAATTCATAAAATACTTTCCCCAAGGATTTTCTGCATCCGCATAGTATTCATGGCTTATTCCTGCAGGAAGAATATAAATGTCATCTTCTTTAATATCTATTATTTTGTTATTAATATGAAGTGAACCTTGTCCTCTGAAAACATATTCAATAATGGTGACATTTGGCTTATTTCTTGCGTATCCTCGATTCTTATCACAAACATGAACACCGGTCAACAATACATTTATAGGAGCATCGTTTTTATTAACAGGAAAATATTTAATTGTTTCCTTCATTAAAAATCACCTACTTAATTTGCTGCCAATATTTCTATTCGGGTTGATTCATTTTGATATTTAAGTGATCGAATATTCAAACCAACATTCATCAAAGCGTTACCAGAATATACTTTTTCGAGTTCACGCCCATCAATAATAACTCGATACATGGTAGACCGATTTAATCCCTCGAACTTTTGAATTATTGGCTTGAAATCAATATTAGAAGTTTTTTGAACTATTACAGCCAAAGAATTCAATTTGTCGTTTGATACAAGCTGCCAAGCCATATATCGGGCATTGTTTGAAGTTAAACGATAATAATCACCGGTTCTGATTAACTGTGAATATTTTTTATAAACTTTGGTCTCTTCTGCCAAAAACTCAATTTCCTCACCTGAGAGCTTGGTTAAATCAAGTTCAAAACCGTATGTTCCTGCCATTGCAACATTAGAACGGGTTTTGAAGGGTGTTTCACGCTTAGTTACATGATTAGGAGACTCTGTAACATGAGCACCCATAGAAATAATTGGATAACAGAATGATGTGCCGTATTGAATACTTAATCGTTCCATCGGGTCGGTGTTATCACTGGTCCAATATTGCGGTGAATAATATAACATACCGGCATCAAATCTACCGCCACCGCTGGCACAGCCTTCGATAAGGACATTAGGATACTTTTGATGAATTCTTTCGAGTAAATCATAGAGCCCTAAAACATATCTGTGATGTACTTCACCTTGTCTATCAGCAGGTAACGCATGAGAATAAACATCAGTTAAATAACGATTAAAATCCCATTTGATATATTCAATATCGTTATTATCTAAAATATCCGATATCATAGCAAATATTCCATCAACTGCATCGGGATTAGACATATCAATAACCCATTGTTTTCTGCCAAGCGCACCTTTGCGTTCGGGCGCTTGAAGAACCCATTCAGGATGAGCACGATAAAGGTTGCTGTTTTCCGAAATACACTCAGGCTCGAACCAAAGTCCAAATTTCATTCCCAGAGTGTTAATTTCTTTAATTAGTTGATTAAGAGGACAACCAAGTTTTTCTTCATCAACGAACCAATCTCCTAAAGAAGAATTGTCACTGTTGCGACCTAAAAACCAACCATCATCCAAAACAAATGTATCAACGCCGATTGCTTTGGCTTTTTTAGCAATTTCCAAAAGTTTTTCGGCAGTAAAATTAAAGTATGTAGCTTCCCAATTATTAATAAGAATAGGTCTTTTAGCATTAGCGTATTTACCTCTGAAAAGATGTTTTCTTATAATATTGTGGTAATTGTGTGTTAATTTAGAAAAACCGTTATTACTGTAAGTATGAATCACTTCAGGTGCCTGAAAAGCTTCCCCGTCTTTAAGTAAAAAAGTGAAATTTTCAGGATTAATACCCATTACAAATCGTGTTGTGCCGATAGTGGTTTTTTCCATAGAAGCGGTGAAATTACCACTATATACAAATGCCGAACCATAGCATTCGCCTACTTTTTCATCACAGTTCTTTGAGGCAAAAATAACAAAAGGATTACATTGATGGCTTGAAGAACCTCTTCTGCTTTCACATGTTAGTTTTACATCCCCAAGTGCTGTGCGATGGAAGGTGCGTTCCGCAAAGGGCTTTCCATCAAAGGTTATTAAATCATACTCATCTTCATAATTATCCAAACAGGTCGATAATACCGATTCAAGTATTATGTCACTACCTGTATTATTTTCAATTTTTACAGAACGGGCAATTATGTCCTCTTCTTCAAATGCAGTATATAATAGATAAACTCTTAAATCATGAACTTTATCTTTTAAACAAATCTCAACCGACTGTGATTTTCCCTCATTATCGTGCAAAGCGGGAAGTCCTTTGAGTTTCGGTTTGGAATTTACATAATTCGCACTTTCAAATATCAAGTCACAAACCGAAGAACCATCGTTAAATCTCACTTTTAAAGGAGTGGTGCGAAAATCGCCACTTCCATAAGCAGAATACTCCAAAGGAGACACTGCAGGTGAAAACTCCCTATTTCGACAATCGTAAGGAAGCGGAAGTAATGTATGATATCCAACATTTCCACGCTCAATGGCTTCGGAATCGTCTAAACGAACGCCATAATACAAATGAGAAAGATAATTGTTTATATTAACACCCATTTGGTAAGTAGTATTTTTTGTATTTAAAGTGATTATATTTTCTTTAATTAAAACCGACATAAATGCCTCACTCGAATTATTATTAAATGATTATTACTTTACAGGGCAAAACCCCGTAAAGTAATAGTCAAAATTAGCCTGTAATACCTACTCGGTCGATGCTTTCAATAAACCAACGCTGAATAATCATATAAATGATTAACATAGGTACAATGAAAAGTACACAACCTGCCATAAGGTAACCTATACCTTGTGGGTCACGGGCACTTAATATAATATGATATTTACTTCCCAAAGTTTGCGGTAAACGAGAAATTTGTGTAGCAAGTGGGAAATCTTGGTTAAGATACATACTAGAAAGCAAAGAATCGTTCCAGTGCCAAATCATTGAGAATACAGTTACTGTAAGGATAACTACGCCTGAACTCGGCAAAGCAATAGCGAGGAATGTTTTAAACGGACCTGCGCCGTCAACCCATGCTGCCTCTTCAAGTTCATAAGGCAAACCCTTGAAGAACTGTATGTAAATGTAAATTAGTATACCTGAACGCAAACCTACGCCAAATATCGAAGGAAGCCAGAAAGCTGCAGCAGTGTTAATTATATTAGGTCTTAAATCCACACCGCTTATCTTATTGACAAAACCGAGAATTCCAAATAAGTCAAGATGAGAATAATTAAGCATTCTCGGAATTAGAATCAACATTTCAGGTACAAGAATTGTTAAAAACAATATTGCTGTATAAAGTTTCTTTAGTTTAAAATCAAAACGTGCCAAACCGTAAGCTACGATAGCGCAAGATGCAATTTCGATTGTTGCACTAATTAATTCGTTCTTAAAAGTCGACCATAAAGACTTCATATATTCCATTGCGTCAAAAGCAGCCTTATAGTTTTCGGCTATTGCAAATTCGGTAGGTATCCATACTCTTGTGGAGTTAAGGAAGGCATACTTACTTTGCAAAGATGTAACTATTGTATAAAACAATGGATAAATAATGATAAAGCCTATTGAAAGAAGAACAACTAAGCGAAAAATCGAATACAAGATACCTGCGCTTTTCTTGCCCAACACCTGAGCACTACGGCTATTAAAGTTTGAAAAAGTACTAATAATACTCTTCATTATTATAACATTTCCTTTCCAACGAACACATAATTAATATGCATTCGGCTCAAGCCCTTGTAATTGTAAAAGTTTATTACTTATATTAGGTATTACTCCCAACGTTTCATGAGGAAACGAGTGTAAAGGAATACGATAATACCCATAATTCCGCCACAAATCAGGAAATAGAACCACATCATAGCAGAAGATTCATCGTAATTACCGGTACGCATCATTGAATAAACATTCTTAATAAGTGTAGTTCGTTCACTCGTGATGAGTTCTACCATTGTAAATACAGTAACCAAAAGTGTTACTCTGGAAAGCATTGGGAAAGTAATAAACCAAAATTCTTCCCACTTTGTTGCACCTTCTATTTTTGAAGCTTCAAAAAACGAAGAAGGAACAGACTGTAAACCTGCGAGAAACAGTACGATTTGAATACCGCAACTCCAAACAAGGTCGAATATTTTACTGATAGTGCTTGTTATATATTTTGCTACCGCTCCGTTTATATTAAATAGCTTAATGATATCGTCAACACTAATCATATTAGCAGACAAAGCATCAGATACGCCAACATCAGACATATCACTGCCCGTTGTTTTAAATATTAAGTTTATAACTGCACCTGTAGAAATAATTACAGGTAAAAAATACAGTGCTCTAAAAAACAGTCTGCCTTTGAATTTTTGATTTAAAATGAGAGCTAAAGACATACTCAAAAGTATAATAATCGGCAAGGAATATAAGTACGATGTTATAGAACCTTTGAGCCATTTTTCATAATTAGCATCTTCAAATAAAATTTGTTTGTAATTTTCAAGGCCGATAAATGTTATTTCAATACCACCGGTCGCAATTTCAGCTTTGCTGAAAGAATATATAATTGACTGAACAAGCGGCACAGCAAAGAAAATTACTATACCTATAATCCAGTGAGTGGTAAATAAATATCCATAACGGCTCTTAAGGTCTGTGATTCCCCTATTTCTTTTAATCTTTTTCATAGTATTACTCCGTTATAAAGTATTCATAAGAAGGTAGTTCGCCTGCCGGTGTTTCTAATGAACTACTTGTATAGTTCACATAAACACGAACGCCATTTTCAAACAATGTCTCACGCAATCCATTTTCATGAACAGTGTGCTCGACAATGCGTTGACCTGAAATCTTTTTGTAATAATCAGAAAGAGATTTTGAATTCTCAAATATTCCTTCCTTGATTTCACTGTATAAACTGTTATAGAAATAAGGTAAATCAGAGTTAATTATAGAACTATCCCAACTGTCAATAAGGGTATAACCCAATCCACTACCCGATTCAACTGCTTTCAATACAGCCAGTTTTGAATCAGAAGCTAAATTTACACTTTGAACAGTTATTGGTACGCTACCTTTAAACACCATTTGATAGAAAGGAATATCGTACATGAAAGTGTTATTTTTTTCAGAAGAAATCGGAGATTCGGTAATAATATCGGCTTTAACTGCAGAATAGGCATTTGCACTTGAAGCCATGAATTGATTATTATTTGACTTTAAAGCATCAATTACAGAACTTGCTGCATTTGAATATCCGTTTTTAGAATAATAATCAGATTTTTCATTATCAATATAATCCGAATACGCTATAGAAGAAAGTGTATCAAAAGATACGCCTGAAATATCATATTTTGATATTTTCTTAGAAAGCTTGTTGTAAATCTTCAAGAAATTTGCAGGTGATAAAAGATTGTAAGCAGTATCAAGCTTCTTATCTCTTACAGCAACATCGTAGTAATACTGCAAGGCTTTTTGACCACCGGCATTAGTGGCAGAATCAAAGAATTTTGAAACACCTGAAGAATTTGTATTATATTTAACAATATCAAAATCAAAATATAAATCGATATTACTATCTTTATAAGATTTGAAAAGCTTTTTCAGTTTATCCATAGAGCCTAACTTATTACTAACGGTATAGTTGCCGGCAATTTTTCCAATATCTATACCAGTATCACCAAAGCCCTTTAGCTGAACTGTAAATCCGTCACCGTAATTCTTCTTAATATCATTTATGATATTTTCTGCAGCTTTCAAGGTGGTTGTTGGATAAACTGTTTCATAAGGAATACCCACAAATGATTCGGTCATTTGTGCTCCACCTATAATTCTAACGTTTAAAGAAACATCTTTATCCAAAGTTTTCATACCATTGTTAGCAATTAAGTAATCACGGTAAACTGCAGCCATACCACTGTAATCGGCATTATCGCCCGTTAGCGGACAAAATGTTACAGATACAGGTTTATTAATCATTTTTTTGCTGTAAACAATATTTTCAACACGCTCATAAGAGTAAAGCTCTGCTACATGGTTTGTATATCCACGCATTTGAAATGATGCATAACAAGATGAATAACCAAAAGCTTTAGAACCTGTAGTAACATTCAATTTTGCCGACGCCTCTGAAGCATCTACAATAGCACAAACTGCTTTGTCCCCCGCCTTAGCGCCAAAAACGTTAAGTCTGATAACTTCAGTAGTTGAAGTTGAAGCCACCTCGTCAACCGCAGGGTCATTACCGTAAATCTGAGCTGAGTAAGAATCACCCTGCTGAGATTTAGTTTGAGTGCTAACCAATGAACCGGAGCCTGATGGCACAAACAAATAAGAATTTTCAGTATCATTTTTTACACCGCAGAAAAATGGTGCTATTGTTAAAGAGATAACCTTATTGTCGTTTTCCTGAATTTTTTTAGGGTCAACGCTTAACTTAACTCCATTTTCGGTAAGTGTGCACTCAAGGGGTATCATTACGTTTGCATCAGCAAAATGATATTTTAGCAGAATACCGTTATCGATAACTTCATGAGTGACAGAACCGCTTCTAACTGCATCAGTATAAGATAAATATGTATTTACTTCATCACTTTCAAAATTCTTACATTCAACAGTTAATACAGATTGTACTTGTGGATGTTTTAAAAGTGGCATTCCATACTCATCAACTTGAGGTTCTTCGGAATCATCAACAGGAGTAGAACTCCATTTTTGATTTGTGTTAACATCTGTCAACACAATTCCCATATTTGTCTGGTCGAGTTCGAGAATGTAATTTGAGTTTTGTGCAATAACAGATTCTGCAGGTATATCTGAACCTTCAGATTCAACATACTTCAAGGAGCCGAATCCGGTATCACACGATGTTAATGTTAAGCAAATTGCAATGCAACTAAGTATTATTAAAATCTTTTTAAACATACCGTATCCCTCCTTAAAGTGTTAATAATTCAGTCACAACTGTAGCAATAAATCCTCCGAACTGTTGTATAAGAATAACTATAGCAATAGCTAAAAATACAATCGCAGCAACACCTGCAATAGACAATACACTAGTTCCAAGTAATCTAGCCATGCTGAAATCATGAATTTTTAAAAGACCAATAATCATTAAGATTAAGAAATAAATAACAGCAATAGCACTTAAAATATTTAAGAAACTGGCCTCAGTGGGCAATAATACATTTGTAAGTACAATTTTGATTATACCGGAAATAATCAAAGGCAATAAGCTATAGCAAGTAACAATAGCAATTTCTTTAAATCTTCCTTTACCACCGAGCAATGTACAAACCATCCAGTTAGCAACTATCCATAAAATTACCAAACCTGCGGTTTTAACAAACAACCAAATTGAGTTAAAGGAAGCGGGGTCATATATTGTGAATAAGAAACCACCTTTAAGTGTTTGAAGAATTGAAACAACATAGAAAGCAATTACAGAAATTACACACAATAAAATTGAACCTTGCTTTTTCTCTTTAATCTCAGTAAACGCATTAGAGGGATGAAGTAAAACAGATAACATTAGTGATAATTGCTTATTACGAATAAATGTAATTTTCCTGCGTCCTGAAACAACTAAGAAAACAATTAACAAAACGACAATCAATACAATCGCTATGAAAATTAATACGAAATAATCGCTGATTATTTCACTTCGCTTATACTCAAAAGCAATTGCATAGGTTTCTCTGTCATATCCTTTTTTAGCAAGTTCTAATGCAGTATCATAATCATTTTCGTTAATATAAGCACGAGCTAAAGCACCGTAGGCGGGTTGGAAGTTGCTATCTAAGGCTAGAATTTCTTCCCAACCTTCTTTTGCATCAGAGTACTCACCTTTTAAAGTTAAATTTATGAGACCCTTAATCTTTGTACCAAAATCAGTTATTTTGAACAAGGTAATTTTATTGGTAGCACTATCAGCAACCAAAACTTCAGTACCGTTGTTTTTAATTGCTAAAGCAGACACTGTAACAAAGGTACCAACCTGTGTGCCGAAGCCCATACCGCCGCCGAAAACTGAAATTGTTCGGCAAGATGGATCATAAACGAAAACTTTACCAAAAGCTGACTCAAGACCGTAAACAAATCCGTTATCGTCAACTTCAATATCAAAAATATCTTGTTTAGAAACCGCACCGTCGTTATAAGAAGTATTAATCTTAGTATCAACGAAACTAATATCGTCAGAATTAAGAATATTATTTCCTAAACCGGGGCCTAATTTTCTTACCTGACCCTTACGGGCAGAATCAGTATAACCTGTGCTTGTATAAATGAAACCATTATTATCAATAGCAAGGTCTACAAAGCAGAAAGGAAGTCTTTTCGCAGACTTTTCAATTTTAATATTATTGGGTAAAATTCGATTTTTAATATTCGAAAATACATTACCTATGGTTGCAGTAACGGTATTCGCACCATAGAAACCCAAAAATTCCATATCGGTATCATAAAGCAATGCACCGTAATAAGAACCGTCACTTAAAATGTAGGTATATCCATAATTATCGATAACCATATTAATCGGACGAAAATCGAAATCATCGGGGATAAGTAATGCTTTAGGAAGTGTAATTATATTAATAAGTTCGCCATCCGGCTTAATATGAAGAATGCGACGGCCTTCAGTATCGCAAATATAGATAGTGTTATCTTCAGCAATATATATACTTTTAGCCTCGTTATAAGATTCTTCTCCGTTTATCAAGCCAATTTCATTTACAAAATTATAATTATTATCAAGTACAACAATTCTGGAAGCGCTATCAAGAATATAAAGATTGCCTTCAGAATCAAACGAGATATCATTAATTTTTGTAAATTCATTAATGCCTAGCGAAAGAGCATTAAAATTCGCTTCGGCAGTATACATAGGTCTGTTGTAAACAGCTTTGTTTTCTTCTCCAACATCGGTCCAATAGGTATAACTGTTGAAAGGTACCTCTGCCGATGCAATCAAAGAAGACATTAAAACCAGGAGTATTACAAAACTGATTGCAAAGACACTTTTTAGAAATCTTTTAACCATAGTTCTACTCCTTTATACCCGCACTGCTCATTGCTTCAATTACATTACTTTGTGAAATTAAGAAAACAAGAATCGGCGGTATCATCATAATTACTGTAACAGCCATTGAACTACCCGCACGGGCAGTACCTCCCGAAGTTATTTGTGTTACAATCTGCGGAAGTGTTTTTAACTGTTCGCTGAAAATAGTGCCATTTGGAACTTCAGCCCAAATATCTCTAAATGCAAACAACATTAAGGTGAGCCAAGCAGGTTTAATTACAGGCATTACGATTGACCAGAATACTCTATAATGACTGGCACCGTCAATTTTAGCAGCTTCAAGTAAAGCGTTGGGTATATAACCTTCTATGTATTGCTTTGCCAAGAAAACGCCAAGTGTTGAAGCCATATGAGGTAAGATAGAAACCCAATAGGTGTCTATAATTTGCATTTTTGAGAAAATCAAATATCTAGGAATTGCCAATGTGTATGCATTGAACATGAGCGCAAACTGAACAATCCAGAATAAAACATTTCTACCTTTAAATTTAGCTTTTGAAAGTACAAACGCCGCCATTGTAGCAACGATTATATAAAAGAAGGTTGAAACTATACTAATGAAAAGGCTATTAAAAATATAGCGAGAAAGCGGAACCTTAAGTGATGACATAAGGTCAGGTAGAATCATATAGTTCCCAATAGTAGGTCTTCTAACGAAAAATCTTGGTGGGAAAATAAGCAATTCGTCCAAAGGTTTAAAGGATGTACAAACTGCATATATAAGCGGTAACATAGTAAAAAGACCAGCTGTCACCAATAAAGCGGCATTTAAGAAATCACCGAATTTAGAACGGGTGTAACGTCTAACCGCTAATTTGTTTTTAGACGGAAGTCTATATTTTAATGCTTTAACGATATTAATGACAAACACCTCACTTCTCTACGGTTGAAAGTACTCTTCCAACAATTAATCTTGTTGTTACCATCATAATAAACAATACAACTGCAATAGCCGAAGCATAACCGAGCTCGTAACGAACAGTTGCCATATCCTGCATTAAAGACACGATAGTATCAACTGCATTAGACTTACTTGGATAACCTGCCAAAGTAATTGCAATAGCGCTTACTGAGAAACTGCTTTGAATCTGCATTACAGCACTGAAAAGTAACATATTTGACATTGCGGGAAGTGTAATATATCTAAGTTCTTGCCAACGGTTTCTGATACCGTCAATAGCACCTGCCTCGTACATATCACGGCTTACATTTTGCAAACCGGAGATATTAGCAAGGAAGGATACACCCATACTTTGCCATAACTGAACAATAATTATAATTGGCATCAGATAGGTTGCATTTTTAAGCCAAACTATAGGCTCGGTGATTATACCTATTGAAAGCAAGAGGCTATTAATATAACCATAACTATCACCGCTGAATGCCACCTGCCAGATAAAGTATGCGTTACCAACCAGTGAAGGTGCATAGAACATAAAGGACAAAACTGCTCTTACTTTTGGTGTGAACTCGTTAACAAGCCACGCAAGTATGAAAGCCAATAAAAAGCCAAGAGGACCTGAAACTACCGCAAAAATAAAGGTATTCTTAACGGTAACCATAAATGTTGGGTCGTTGGTAATCAATCTTCTATAATTTTCAAATAAAACTAATTTCGGAGATGAAATCATATCATAAGAAGTAAAACTAAAGAAAATTGACGAAAGAATTGGAATAATTGTGAAAATCACAAAAAATATTATGAAGGGAGAAATCATAACAAACATCGGAAACTGCTCTCTGAAAGAACCTTCGGGAGCTATTCTTTTGTTGCTTTGTAATTTACTTTGTTGTGCTTTAAACATAGGCTATCTCTCCCCTCCTTACTTGTATTCTTCAATTTTTCTGGTAATTTCATCATCAGCAACCTTGCTCCATTTCATAACCGCATCCTTAGAATTGGTTTCACCGTTAACAACGGTCCAGAATGCCTGGTCGATGGCACGTGACAAATAATAACTGCCTGGAACCTCAGGTACTTCTTTAACCTGTAAGCGTTGTTGTTCCATAACTTCAAGATGTTCTTTATCCCATGCAAGATTTTGGAAAGCTTCAACGTTAGCGGTTGTTGTTCTACCAATCATACCCAACAAAGACTCAACATTGTTGTTATATCTTGTTTGGGTTTCAGCGGAAGTCCACCACTTAAGGAATTCCCAAGCTTCATCTTTATTTTCTGATTTATTTATAATTCCGCAACCAGTACCAGCTCCGGCAATTGTTCTATTACCGTTAGCTGAGGCAGGAACTAAACCAACCGACCATCTGCCTGCAATTTCAGGTGCAGCAGCATATAAATTCATATAGGTTGCAAGTGGTGCAATACCAAGCGGAACAACACCTACTCTGAAACGGTTATAAAATTCTGCTTCTTTTAAATATCCGTATTCGGTATATAAGTCGGTCCAAAAATCAAATACATCAATTGCAGCCTTATTATCAAGTGCGGTTGCAGTTTTTTCTTTGTTATACAAAGAAAGACCGTTTTGCGCCATCAAAGTTGGGAACAAATTCAAGTTGCCTATACCAGTATTTACTGTAGTAGCAGTTGTAATTTGAGTATAAGGCACATATACATTCATATTATTTCTTTGAATAACCGTTGCGGCGTGCTTGAACTCCTCCCATGTTTGAGGAACAGTGAGACCTAATTTTTCTAAAATATCCTTACGATAATACATTAAGAAATAACTTTGAGTATCAGGTAAAGCATAAAGTGCATCACCATATCTATAAGGTTCCTCAGAAGTTGTCTGGAATTGCTTTAATACTTCGTCGCAATCTTCAAAGTTAGTTAAATCGTAAAGTGCGCCTCTAATACCAAGATTTACAGGCTCAGTTCTTGCTAAATGCAAAGAAAGGTCAGGGAAATTACCCGACAAAATACCATTAATCAAAGAAGCGCTAACAACATCAACTCGAACATTAATGCCGGTTTTAGGAGTAAATGAATCCTTAATTAGGGAGTTAAGAACCATTGCTTGGTCTTGACCCCAGTTAATCCAAATTGTAATTTCTTTATCAGAAGTACCCTCTTCAGCAATTGAGTAATCCTGGATAAAAGACATAACAAGTCTAACTACGCCATAACCAAAGGACTCAAAGATATTAGCATTCTTGTCCTCGAGTTCGTCACCATAAGGAATAATCTGAATTTCATCAAGTGAGAGAGGCATATTAGTCATGTCATAAAGCCATGAACTAACTGCTGTATAGTTGTTATAATAATCCTTAACATATTGCTGTGCGGAATAAGGGCTCTTAAGCATTTGTTTCAAAACACGGGACATATTTTCAATAGCCGCAATGCTTTGGGTACTCTTACTGCCCGACATTTCCTTCATATCTTTAGCAATGCTATCAAGGGACTTTTTGCATTCTTCAAGGGTTTTGTTAAAATCCTTGATTTGCTTAAATAACTCATAGTCACGGTTAACGTCAGGTGATTCACCGGTAATCATAACGATTTTGATGTATTCATCACCAAGACGGCTAACAACTTCGGAAAGTCTTTTTACATATTCGCTTTGAGGACCTACAGTAACCTCTAACGAAATGGTGTGATCACCTTCATCAAGCCATACATAATAAGGCTCGTCTTCGTTTTTACCAAGGGTAAGATATTCCCATGCAGTACCAAAATCAAAGCCGATACTTGTAGCTTCTTTAAAAGGTACTTGTCCGTCAATTCTTAACTTTCTCCAGCTTACACCGTTGATAAGTTCGGATTGTTTATACCTAAAGCCAAAGTAATAATAACCTGCAGTTTTAACCTTAAAATTCCAGGTCATCATACTTCCGGGGCTTTGCCAAGAAGTACCGCCAATATAGTTGATTTTACTGGTTTGTGAATCACAAGGTGTCATACCCGCATCACTGTTATTGCTTTTAGGAATAAGTGATTTGGAATTCTTAATACCAGCATCTTCACCCTGAATTTCAATACACTTTGCTTCATTTTTATTGAGTTTGTAATCTTTAGAAAGTTCAGAGTATGAAACTGCTCTTTCGGGTGCAATTAAAACGATTTCTTTAATTAATATTCCCTGTTCGGCATTAACTAACGAAATAGTATGTGAACCCTCGGAAAATGCAAAAGTATAAGGCTCGGTAACTGTACCTGCATAGTCTTGGAAAATAGAGGTTATATACTCCCCTGTTTCAACCTGTTCCTGTGCATATTGATTACCGTTTGAATCTACACGAGGTTTATCTGAAATATTCTTCCATTCCCTTTTGAGTGCTATTTGAGAAGCATTTGAAAAAGGAAATTCGCCATCAATTTTCAAACCAATATTGGGGTCAATACCGGCAGATTTGGGTTTCCAAACTAATTTAATGCTATAAACAGCAGGAGAAGATATTTCGGTATTAAAGGTAATGCTACCATCACCGCTCGTCCAATCGATAACCCCTTCATTAAAGGTGGCTTCGGTGTTCTCAGCAGTGAAATTATCTAGCGATACCGATATGTTCTTGTTGGCATCTTTATAATCAATGTTATTTGTATACTGTTCATAGTCACCAACATTAATGTCGGTTTCTTCGGTTTTAACACCATCTTCTTGGACTGGTTCATCAGGAGTTTCGGCGTTGCAAACCAAGGCACCCATGAGTATTAAAACACACAACAAAAAACATATGCCCTTCTTTAATTTATTGAGCACGTTATCAGTCCTTTCGCTAATTTTACACAGGCGGAAATCATTCCGCCTATGTAAGAAAATTTAAGTAATTACTTTAAGTTGATTTCGCCATTATTCTTTTGATAAAGTTGAATGTAATCAATTTCGTAGTTGAGCTTGGAGGCATCAATAGAAGTGCTACCAGAGTAATTATAAGCTCCGCCCTCTGTGTACATGTGGTTATTAAGGCGAATAGCCAAGAATTGGTCAAATATGCCTTCTGCTGAATAATCCTTGTCAGTAAGACCAAAATTACCATCAATCTCTTCTCTAGTAACGCTATAGTACTCTGTAAACGTATCCGAGTCTTCAGCACGAACCGAGAAGGTCATTTTATCCTCATCCCACTCAAACTCAATTATATGCCATTTGGTAATGTTTGCATTGCTGATGTAGGTTGAGCGGTCACTTTCGTCAACGATATAATTGTTACCGGCATCCGAAGAAGTACCACAACTACAATCAGTACCAATCTTATTGCCGTTTTCATCGTTATACCACTTGTGAATACAAGCAACCATTTGAGTATGGTTCCATGTTGAATCGCCAAAGTCGTAGTTGCCGTTACCGAAAACTTCAAATATATCAATTTCAGTGCCATAAGTAGTTAATGTCGAGTTACCGATAGCACCGCTTGAAGTGAGCCACAAGGATGGGAATGCACCGCGATAGAAAGGAATTTTAGCGCGCATTGTAAGTTTACCGTACTTAAAGCTCATAGAATTCATGGTATCAAGACCGTAGTTTACATTGTAAATCTTATAACCTGAATCATTTGTTGTATTGGTATCTTCACAAGAAAGAGTCAATGAGCCACCCTCAACACTATTTAAATCACCATACTTAATTGTAGCTCCACGGCTCATGGTTGTGTTTCTTGACCATACTGAATAATCAAGTTCACTGCCATCGAATTCTTGTGACCAAACTAACTCATATTCATCAGAATTATCATCTTCCTTGGGCAATAATGCCTTTTTAGCATAAAGAAGGTCACATACATTAAAGCCCTCATTTGCATTAATATCGGTAATATAAGCATCGATTTTACCTAATAATCTACCTCTGATATTATCAATTGCGGTTTCATCAAAGTTAGTAGTATTGTAGGTAATAACAGTGTCATATTTGTTTGCTTGGTTACACTGTTCAACCTTAAGTCCGCCAACTGAACCACCAATAATATCACCAGTTGTTTCAGCGCTAGTGGTTGTAATATCACAATTAGTGATGTTAGCACAAACAATTTGTGCATTTGCAAGAGGATTGGTGGCATCGTCACCCTTAGAGTAAGCAGCACCAACAACAGCACCAACATAAGCATTACCGTTAACATCGATCTTAACCTTGTCAATATTAACATTTTTAACAACGGCATTTGCGGAAATAAACGGAATTAAACCATAAGCATAAGTACCGCCGTTTGTAATATTTTCGGCAATATACAAACCTGTAACTGTGTGGCCGTCGCCATCAAATGTACCTGCAAAAGAGTTGCCATAAGTAAATCCTGTAAGATATGCGGTTTTCTTAGCCCAAGTGTATGGGTTGTCATTTGCCCAACCGTCATAAATATTCGAAATTGTAATATCCGCAGTCAACTTGTAGTAATTACCCTTGGTTGACTCGGTGTCAGCAATAGCAAGTTTATACAATTGGTCAGGTGTTGCAATTTCGTAAGGCTCAGCCTCGGTACCGTTACCGCCTGCATAGGAAGCAGCGGCTCTGCCGTTCCAAACAGTGAAATCATAAGCCTTATGAACGGGATACTCCCCTACTTCACCACAAGCCCAAATTTGGTTGAAGTTAAATCCGTTAAGGGTTTCCTTAGCATTGGCACCTTGCAATTGAGTAGTATTTACCTTATTAAGACCTGCAACACTTGTGCCGTCATATAAGGAATCTAAAGTATATACATTGTTAAAGCTTGTAACAGTGTCAATTCCGCCTTCTAAGAATCTTATAGTAGAAGAAACATCATCACTATAACAATTTTCAATAAGAACTTTATTTCCTTCCGAGTTTCCACGAGCAACAGCAATAAATGCACCAGCACCTTGAGTATCATCTGTTGCGGTAACCGAAAGATTTGTGTTTTTAATATAACTGTTTGTAATAGAAACGGATTGTGCGTAAATATATCCCACTAATCCAGCAGAACCATACTTAGATTCAATGTTGAAATTTTCAACAGAACAACGGTCAATGATAATAGATTTAGAACTTGGGTAGCCAACAGCTAAACCTATAAATGCACCAACAGCTCTACCATTCCAGGCTGTTTGACTTAGGTTACCATAATTTAGATGCAAATTATAAACTTGTGCACCTTGTGTAGCAATAGGAATTAAACCAACACTTGAACACTTATCAGTGTCGGCAACAAATAAGCCATATATTGTATGTCCGTCACCTTCAATAACACCGTTAAATCCGGTTGTGAAATTAGCATTAGTTAAGTCACCACTCCACGTTGAGTGAGTATACCACTGCATATTACCAAGGTTAATGTCCTTAGTAATTCTAAAGTGAGGTTGTGCATTATCTTGGTTAGCAGGTTTTCTAGCAACATTCATATTGCTGTATTCGCTAACCATCTTGTAAAGTTGACCGCCGTTTTCAATCAAGAATGGGTCTTCGGCAGTACCAGAACCGCCTGCAAATTCTTCGGCAGCGCCATCCCAAGACTTAACTGGGTTTTTAACAATTACAGGGTAACCGTCTTCAACAGTCTCCCAAACAGCACCGAATACAAGACCCGACATGTTTGTTCTAGCAGCTTCGCCCTTCATTAAATCGGCAGATTCTAAAGCATTTGTGTTATAAGAATCAGTAGCGAGAGCATAGTTGTTCTTGGCATTTGTTGTGCCGTAATTGTTACCTCTTATGGGTAAAGTTGTATTGGTAAAGCAACCGTTAACTGTAACAACAGCAGAAGAATACCAATATGTACCAACATATGCACCTACTGCAGAATTACCCGTAATATCAGCTAATACTGCGCAATCACGGATATTTACACCAGCACTTTCTTCTGAACGGCCACGAGCAGCAATCGCTGCAACACCTGTAGCACTAGAAGCGTTAATTTCGCAAGTTTCATCAATGTAGATGGTTTCAAAGGTAGAAGTAGCGGAAGTTTGACCTGCTACAATAGCAATACCTTCTTCACTGCCTGTATGATTGATAGATGCGTTAGTAAACTTAATGTTTTTAACAACCGAATCGCCAATATAAGCAAACAAGCCCATTCTTGCCTTCGAAGAATTAAAGTACAAACCATCTATAGTGTGTCCATTACCATCAAGATTTAAAACAGCGCGAATACCAGTATTTTGTACCCATTCGTTAGCATGATTTTTCCACTTTTCGCCAAAAGTATCATTAATTTTAATGTCATTTACTAACTCAAAGTATAATCCATCTTCAAGCTCGGTAGTTACAACATATGCCAATTGTGAGGCATTCTCGATTTTGTATGGTTCTTCGGCCGAACCGCTACCCTTAAATTCTTCTAAACTGCTTGCTTTTGATTCTCCATCCCAAACATCGCTTGGCGAATTATAAACGCAAGTTTCGGGATAATCGTTTTCAACTATCTTCCAATAACGGTCATAATCGAGACCTGGCATATTTTCTTTAGCTGCCACGCCCTTCATATCATCAGTCGAATCTACATTAGTTGCATAAGTGTCGTCATCGGCAAGACTATAGGCATTTTCATAGGTTACAAATATGCCGTCAGGATTACCAAACAAAGGCAAGGTGGTTGAAGTATAGCTGTCTGAAATAGTTGATGCCTTTGAAGAACCTGTACCAAGGAAAGCGCCGACTTGGGCACTACCGGTAATGGTTGCATTTACTGCACAATTCTTTATTTCTGCCGTATTATTACAACGACCTACAATGCCAGCAACTCCGGTGAAAGTTGGTGCTTCAAGATAGCAAGAATCATCAATATAAATTCCTTCAAATGTTGAAGCAAGTCG
>JAZSDI010000023.1:0-5589 GCA_045531045.1 Acutalibacteraceae bacterium
TAATCTATGACGGTAAGGAAATTATTTCTTACCCCATTTATCCCGCAAAGGTTGTTGATTCTAACGGCTCGGGCGATGTGTTCCACGGCGCGTTTGCGGCGGCGGTTTCAAAGGGATATGACTATCTTAAATGCTGTCATTTTTCAAGCGCTGTATCGGCTCTTAAATGTACCGGCGTTGGCGCTCGTGAGAGTGTGCCTGATTTTGAAACAACTAAGAAATACTTAAAGGAGAATGGCTATGAGTTATAATTATAAAAAAGCCTATGTTCCGTCAAATGGATATACACCGATTTGTAAAATTGGTGAATGTAGTCTTAAAAAATTAGAGTTTGGTATAATTGAATTAGATGCAGGACAAACTTTGCCTTTTTATACCGATGATAAAGAGTTTGCATTTATAATGCTTGAAGGTCATTGTAATGTAGAAGTAAACGGTGAGACCTACGAAAATATAGGTAATAGAATGACTGTTTTCGAAAACCGCAAGGCTGAAAGTTTTTATATGCCCCGCGAACAAGAACTCACTATTGAGGCTATTGACCATATCAAGATTGCTGTTTGCGGCACTCCTGTTGCGGAGAAAACCGAGCCTCAGGTACTTCGTGAGGACCATGTTGTATTAAAGGTATTAGGTGAACAACCTTTTGAGAGAGAAACAAGCTTTCTTATTGATGGTAATTCAAATGCTAAGATACTCACAATTGGTGAGTGCTACTGCACAGAGGGTAACTGGGCAGGTTTTCCACCTCATAAGCATGATGAGGATAATATGCCCACAGAGTGTATTGCAGAGGAAATTTACTACTTCCTTTTTGACCCGAAGCAGGGCTTTGCTGTTCAGTGCCTTTATACTGCTGACGGTGAAATTGATGAGGCATATCGTGTTAAAAACGACGAATTGGTTGAATTTCCTATCGGTTATCACACCACTGTTGCGACTCCCGGTTATCAGACATATTTCTTATGGCTTATGGCAGGCGATTATCAGGGCTTTAACAGAAGTTCTGACCCTGACCACGCGTGGATTGAAAAAAGATAAAACTAATAATAGAGATATGCTCAAAAGGGCATATCTCTATTGTACTACTTGAAATAACGGTTTATATGAGAGTGATTGAAAATGATTACAATAAGAAACGAATATTTAACAGCATCTTTCAACGAAGTGGGTGCAGAACTTAAGAGTCTTATTTGTGCGGATACCCAGTATATTTGGGAGGGAAAAGCTGAAGTTTGGGGAGGTTCTTGCCCACTTTTATTCCCAATATGCGGTGGACTTAAAAATGACAAGTATCTTCTTGACGGCAAGGAATATACTCTCGAAAAGCACGGGTATATCCGTTTTAAAACCTTTGAAATTGAAAGCAAAACCGACACAAGTGTTGTGTTTTTACATAAATCTGACGAAGAAACTAAAAAACATTTTCCTTTTGATTATGAATTAAGAGTTTTCTATATCTTGGAAAACAAAACCTTGAGAATAGACTATTCGGTTAAAAATTTGACTGATAGAACAATGTACTTTAATATCGGTTCTCACGAGGGTTATTACACACCCGAGGGAATAGAGGATTATGATGTTTTATTCCCGCAGGAAGAAACACTTAATTCTTATGTTCTTTATGGAAATCTTTTATCAAATCAACAATTACCTATAATTAAGGAACAATCTTATTTGCCTCTTTACGATAAGTATTTTACAGTTGACGCTTTGGTTTTCAAAGACTTAAAATCTAAGTCGGCAACACTTAGAAACCGAAAAACCGGCAAGGCAGTAAGAGTTGATTTCCCTGATGATAAATACTTCCTTTTGTGGCACAAACCTAATTCGCCATACATTTGTCTTGAACCGTGGGACGGAATACAGGATATTGTTGGCAGCAGTTACGATATTACAGAAAAAGAAGGTATAATTTCCTTAGACGCAAAATCAGAGTATAATCATACACACGCAATTACTATTCTTAAATAAAGGTGAATGAAATGTTAGAAAATTTAAAAAAATTAAATCCCGAAATTGATTTTTATGATGTTACTGATAAGGAATTTGCATCATTTGGTAGAATATTAAAAACTTTTGATACAACTGAAATTATCGAAGTTGCCAAAAATATTTCTAATCCTGATAGTGGTTCTTCCTATGTTCCTTCTTGTGAGGATTTTGAAAAACTCCAGATTGCAACCGAGATTAAAAACGAATGTTTTGGCACTTTACCCACCCAAATTGGTTATTGTTGGGGTCACAATACTTTAATGAATGCGACCGAGTGGCACACCTCAAGTGAAATTAACATTGCAGTAACACCGTTAGTTTTAATTCTCGGTCATATTTGGGATATTGAAAACGGCATGATTGATTCCTCTAAGTTTAAAGCCTTTTATCTTCCTGCCGGTACAGTTGTCGAGGTATATGCTACTTCGCTACATTACTGTCCTTGTGAGGTAGAAGAAAGTGGATTTGGTTGTGTTGTGGGTTTGCCGAAGGATACAAACACTAATCTTGAAATTGAGCCTCAGGATAAATTATTATTCCGCAAAAACAAATGGATAATAGCTCATTGTGAAAATGAAACCCTTATAAACAGGGGAATATTTGCTGGAATAACCGGTACTAATTACGAAATTAAATATTAAAGGATTATTAAAATGCAGGTCTTTTCAGCAACTTTAAATCAAATGTTTGTGTTATTCATATTTATGGCGTTGGGTTATTTTTTGAACTATAAAAGTATTTTACCTGAAAATACCACTGCTGTAATTTCAAAGCTTGAAACCAACGTTTTGGTTCCTTGCTTAGTGTTTAACACATTCTATAAATATTGCACTATAGAGAATATAAGCCAAAAGTGGTTGTATTTAGTTTATGGAACAGCAATTACAATATTATCGATTGTTATTGGTGTGTTTTTATCTAAACTTTTTGCTAAGGATAATTATTTAAAGAAAATATATACATATTCCTTTGCAGTAGCCAATTTCAGTTTTATGGGTAATGCGGTTGTTCTTGGTATATTTGGAGAAGAAGTCCTTTTTGATTATATGATTTTCACACTTCCGCTTTGTCTATATGTCTATTCATTTGGCACGGCTTCGCTTATTCCTGATAACAATAACAAATTTTCCTTTAAAGCATTTTTAAACCCAATTTGCATTTCTATGTTGCTTGGTACGCTTGCGGGTCTTACAAGTTTGCCGTTACCGAAATTCTTAATAACTGCTGTATCCTCTGCGGGAGCATGTATGTCGCCTTTGGCTATGATACTTACAGGATTTGTAGTTGCAAACTTTAGTATTAAAACATTGGCTAAAGTCAAAAGAATTTATTTGGCTTCTATTTTACGACTTATTATACTTCCATTAATATTTGTGTTTATATTAAAGCTTATGGATACAAATGACAGCATTGTTATGCTCACTCTTTGCGCTACCGCAATGCCTTTAGGACTTAATACGGTTGTTTTTCCTGCGGCATACGGTGGTGACACAACGCCTGGAGCCAGTATGGCGCTGATATCACATCTTATGTCAATTATAACAATACCGATTATGTTTGCTATATTTATTTAAGAAAGGGATATATAATATGAAATATCTTTTAGGTATAGATTTTGGCGGCGGCGCTTCAAAGGCTACGCTTATTAATACAAACGGCGCTATTATTGCTGAAAATACTGTCGAGTATCCAACCCTTTATCCTGAAAACGGTGCTTGCGAGCAATGCCCAAAGGATTGGATTGACGCTCTTTGTGAAAACAGTAATGCGTTGCTTTCAAAGAGCGGTATCGACGGTGGGGATATATTGGCAGTGGCAATTGACTCTGCAACACATACTTCACTTGTTTGTGATAGCCAGTTTAAACCACTTAGAAACGCTATTCATTGGACAGATACAAGAAGCCGCAAGCAAGCGGATAAATTGCGTGAGGAATTGGGCGAAGAAATTTTCAAAAAGAGTTACCATAAGCCTGATACTATATGGACACTTCCACAACTTATTTGGCTCAAAGAAAAAGAGCCCAAAATCTTTGAGAAAACTAAGTTCATTTTCTTCGAAAAGGACTATGTGAGATATTATCTTACAGGTGTTTTTTGCACTGATTATATTGAAGCAGAGGGCAGTATGCTCTTTGACTGTAATAAAATGGAATGGGATACCGACCTTTGCAAATTAGCGGGTATAACTGTAGATATGCTGCCGCCAATTGTTAAGCCAACCGATGTTATAGGCAAGGTTACAGAGGATGCAGCAAAGGCTACAGGTCTTAAAGAGGGAACACCCGTTATTTGCGGCACTACTGATACTGTAATGGAAGTGTTTGCAAGCGGTGCGGTAAGCAAAGGTGATGTAACCGTAAAACTTGCAACTGCAGGAAGAATTTGTGTTGTTACCGACAAACCCTACCCTGACAGACATTTGGTTAACTATTCTCATATTGCAGATGGTCTTTGGTATCCTGGCACTGCAACTAAGTCTTGCGCTGCTTCATACCGTTGGTATAGAGATACCTTTGGCGGAGAATACAAGGAACTTGATATGGGTGCGTCTGAGCTTCCTATCGGTTGTGACGGTCTTATATTCCACCCTTATTTAAACGGTGAGCTGACCCCTTATGCCGATCCAATGCTTTGCGGCAGCTTTACGGGTGTAAGAGCTACCCACACCAAGGCTCACTTTACCCGTGCTGTGCTTGAGGGTGTTGCATACTCACTTCTTGACAGTAAAATGTATCTTGATTCGCTGAGTATCCCTTACAATACTGTGGCTACTGCAATCGGCGGTGGCACTAAGGGTAAACTTTGGCGGCAGATGATAGCTGATGCTTTGGGTATTGCGTTAAAAACCACCGAAAGCAGTGATTCGTCCTTTGGCTCTGCTATGCTTGCGGGTATTGCCGTAGGTGTTTTTAAAGATGCTAAGGATGCAGTAGAAAAATGTGTAAAGCAGGTTGATATTACATATCCAAACAGTGATAATACACCTAAATACCGAGAGGTATTTGAAATCTATAAAAAAATTCACGATGCGTTAGCACCGATTTATAATGAGAGATAATATGAAAATATTAGTTTGTATCCGTCAGGGACTTGACGGTGAAATTAATCCATTTGATGCTTGCGCTTATGAAGAAGCGTTAAGGGTAAAGAATGCAGAAGTTACAATAATCAGTATGGGACCTCTGACAACCAAAGACTTTTTATTGAGACTTACAAGACTTGGCGCTAAAAAGGCAATCTTACTTTGCGATAAGTCGTTTGCAGGGGCTGATACCTTGGCAACGGCTTATACCTTGTCACTTGCAGTTAAAAAATTAAATCCCGACCTTATATTTTGTGGCAGACAAACCTTGGTGGGTGATACTGCACAAACAGGTCCAATGCTTTCGGTTTTGGCAAAAACAAGTCTTATTACAAATGTTATGAGCATTGATGAAATTGGGGATACGGTAACCTGTACTACTCGTGATAACGGGACCCAAACTGTTACAACACCTGCACTTTTGACAATCGAGCGTATTAACAATTTAAGATTGCCGAGCATAATGTCAAAACTCGGTGAGGTTGATGTTTGGTCGGCAGAAGATATTGA
>JAZSDI010000142.1:0-7037 GCA_045531045.1 Acutalibacteraceae bacterium
GCCATTCTTGAAACGGCAATATCATACAGAACAAAAGCCAGATTTCCAAGGCTCAGAACAATTAAAGCACCGTATTTTCCAAAGGTATTAAAATCTGAAAAATCAATTCCCATAGGCTTAGCAAAAATCATATAAACCACTAAAACGGCTAGATTAAAGGATAAGATTTTCAAAATCCACTCGATTACGGGCTTTTTGATTTTTTCTATTATTGCTTTTAAAATGGGGTAGTATCCCAAAAAGAAAATGTATAGCAAACGGCTTTCAGGCTCGGCGAATAAAAAGACAAGCACCGCCGAGGAAAGATAGGAAAGAAATGCCCATTTAAGATTAATTTCTATCACAGTTATCATTATGAAAAGTCCTGCAACGGCAGGTATGGCGTAGGTCAAGTAGGGGAAGTATGACAACAGCATAAAGACCACCGCCAAGGCAGACATAATGGCGCAAAATGTGATTTTATGGGTGTTCTTAATCATATTAACAACAGGGTATCAGGTCGCCGCCCATACACTCGCAAAGGCAGTCAGCACACAAAAGGTTGGTACAACAGTCGCAACCGTCACAGCCACCTGCGTTACCGTAGCTTCTATAGGGGTTATATCCACGGTTAGCCTGTGCTTGAGCACGGTTTAAAGCGTTGCGGTATTCGGGGTTTGTGGGCTCCATTCTGCAAGCGGTAGCGAATGAGGTATATGCCTGGTCAAACCAACCACGGCGGTGCAAAACAGTGCCGTTTAAGAAATACCACTCGGCGTTGCGGTTGCCGATGGGCACACCGTCAAGCACCTCTTGCGCCTGTTCCAAACGGTTTTGAGCAATTAGCGACCTGACTTCTGGGAAAGAGGAGGCACCGCCTTGGTTGAAACTGCCGTCATAGGTGTTTTTGTGACCTCTGCGGCTGTTCATTATAGCATCATAAGCCTCGTTTATTTCTTTCATTTTGTCTGCCGCTAAATCGGAAAGGGGATTATCCTGATAATTATCGGGATGATACTTTCTCGCCATTTCACGGTAAGCATTTTTAATTTCTTCGTCGGTAGCGTTTTTGCTAACGCCTAAAACGGAATAGGGGTCTTTCATATTTCAAGCTCCTTTTTAAAGGTATCTTCCAAACCTAAATAGATTATATTTCCTAAAATGTGTTTATATTTTTTAATGTCTAAAAGCTCAAATGCTTTAGCGCCCTCGTTAATGCAAAAATAAAGCTGAGGCTCTATTTTTTTGTTTACATCGTCTTGTGTTTTGCAAGTGAACTTTAAAACATTATATTTGTTTTGCTTAGTGTCTTTCAAAAAATCTGCCGCCGCATCTAAAAGATAAACATATCTTCCCAAACAGTAGCCAAGCCTTTGCAAAACCAGTTTTTGTGTTTCGTCTTCACTGCAAAGCATAAATATTTTTGAAAGCGCTCTGGCGGTGGGGTCGGCAACCTCATCTAACTGCTCACAACCCGATTTTTCTAAACTGTTTTGGGTATCAATATATTCTTTCACAATATTATTTATATGCGGATAATTTTTAGATGCTTTTTTATAAGCACCCTTAAAAATGGGTTTTAAAAGGGTAAAACCTATTTTTTTGAAGCCCTTTTCGTCAGCAATATTGTCAAGAATTTTAAAATACAGCATAATCATTGCAACAGCCGACGGCATCGTCAAATTGTCAGTATTTTTGCAGTAATTACACTTTTTCAAGGGGTTAAAGGTGCAACGCTTTCGCTCAATTTGGTCGCAACCGTCTTTAAGTGACATATTGAGAAGTGCTAAAAAGGTGAAATCGTAGCTTAGGGTCAGGCGAGACAAAATGCCGTAATGCTTTCCTAAGGTTTTGCAAAGGGAACAGTAAACTGCTTTATACATTTCATATTCCTTAACCTTTAATTCGCCTTTGGAAATTTTAATATATCCGAACATTTTTTCACCCCTTATTTTAACATTCTACACCCTTTTTAGCACATTTTGGTTAATAATGTGTTAATTTACAGCAGTTTTTTAAGAAACTGACCCGTATAAGAACTTTCACACTCGGCAACCTTTTCGGGAGTGCCGCTGCAAACAACCTTTCCGCCGCCGTTTCCACCCTCGGGACCTAAATCTATAATATAGTCGGCGGTTTTGATAACATCAAGGTTATGCTCGATTACAAGCACGGTGTTACCCGCATCAACAAATCTTTGCAAAACCTCAATAAGCTTGTGAACATCAGCGGTGTGAAGTCCTGTTGTGGGCTCGTCCAATATATAAATGGTTTTGCCTGTGCTTCTTTTTGAAAGTTCGGTGGCAAGTTTCACACGCTGTGCTTCACCGCCCGAAAGGGTAGTGGCAGGTTGACCGATTTTAATATATCCAAGACCCACATCATAAAGGGTTTTGAGTTTTCTTTGAATTTTCGGTATGCTTTCAAAGAAATACATACCCTCCTCAACCGTCATTTCAAGGACATCATAAATGCTCTTGCCCTTGTATTTGATATTAAGTGTCTCTCGGTTGTAACGGCTACCGCCACATACCTCGCACGGCACATAAATATCGGGCAAAAAGTGCATTTCAATCTTCAAAATACCGTCGCCCTGACAAGCCTCACATCGACCGCCCTTAACATTAAAGGAAAATCTGCCGGCATTGTAACCGTGCATTTTAGCATCCTTAGTAGCGGCAAAAAGCTCACGAATATCGGTGAAAACGCCCGTATATGTGGCGGGGTTTGAACGAGGTGTTCTGCCAATGGGGGACTGGTCGATATTTATAATCTTATCAAGATTTTGGGTACCTTCGATGGATTTAAATTTACCCGCAACGGTCTTTGCGTTGTTTAATTTATTTGCCAAAACCTTATAAAGAACATCGTTAACGAGAGAGGATTTACCGCTTCCCGAAACGCCTGTAACACAGCTGAATGTTCCAAGTGGGATTTTAACATTAACATTTTTAAGGTTGTTTTCAGCCGCACCCTTAACTGTAAGGAAAGCACCGTTTCCTTTGCGGCGTTTTTCAGGCACGGGGATTTTCTTTCTTCCTGTCAAATAATCGCTTGTAATGGAACTTTCGCATTTTTTAAGTGCCTCAAGGTCACCTGAAAATACAACCTCTCCGCCGTGAATACCGGCCCCCGGACCGATGTCAACAATATGGTCGGCGGCACGCATAGTGTCTTCATCATGCTCGACCACAATAACGGTATTTCCAAGGTCACGAAGTCTTTTAAGGGTTGCAATCAGTCTTTCGTTATCTCGCTGGTGCAGACCGATACTCGGCTCGTCAAGAATATATAAAACACCCATAAGGGAAGAACCGATTTGGGTAGCCAAGCGGATACGCTGACTTTCACCGCCCGAAAGGGTACCAGAAGAACGGGAAAGGTCAAGGTAACCGAGACCCACACTCTGCAAAAATGTAAGTCTTTCTTTAATTTCTTTCAAAATGGGAGCGGAAATCATACTGTCACGCTCGCCGAATTTGAGAGTGTCAATAAATTCAAGTTCCTCTGAAACCGACATATCGCAAAATTCTTTAATATTTTTTCCGCCGACAGTAACGGCTAAATATTCGGGTTTAAGCCTTGCTCCCTTACACTCTGGGCAAGGGCTTTCAAGCATATAACTCTCATATTCGTTACGGGCAAAGTCACTGCTTGTATCTTTATAACGGCGCTCAAGATTATTTATAACACCCTCAAAGGTCGCAAAGTAACTACCCGAGCCAAAGTCGGATGTGCGATGAAGTTTAAGCTTGGTTTCACCCGTGCCGTAAAGCACTGCATTTTTGCCTTCTTCGGGAATATCCTTCCAAGGGGTATTAACATCAAAGCCGTAATGGTCTGCTATGCCTTTGTAATACATTTGCGCTACTGAACCTGCATCGGGGTTGAACCAAGAATTAACACCCCAACCCATTGCTTTAATGCAACCCTCTAAAAGGGATAGGCTTTCGTCATGAATAATAAGTCTGGGGTCAATCTTTTTAAAGTTTCCAATACCTGTGCAAACAGGACAAGCACCGAAAGGATTATTAAAGGAAAACATCGTGGGGGTAAGCTCGGGGATACTGATGCCGTGCTCGTCACAAGCATAGGTTTGTGAAAACTGTAATTCCTCACCGCCGATAACATCAACCGCAACCAAACCGCCCGATAAATTAACGGAGGTTTCGATACTGTCGGTGAGTCTGGATACAATGTCAGGCTTTATAACCAAACGGTCAACAATAACCTCGATTAAATGCTTGTTGTTTTTTTGGAGCTTTATTTCTTCAGATAAATCGTAAATATTTCCGTCAATTCTAACCCTTGAATAACCCGATTTTCTAAGGTTTTCAAGTTCTTTTGCGTGTTCACCCTTACGGTTTTTAACAACGGGGGCTAAGATTTGAATTTTAGTTCCCGTTTCTAATTTCATTACAACATCAACAATTTGGTCGGTGGTTTGCTGGGTTATTTCCTTTCCGCAAACGGGACAGTGGGGAATACCCACACGAGCGTATAAAAGACGCAGATAATCATAAATTTCGGTAACCGTTCCAACGGTGGAACGGGGGTTTTTGGAGGTGGTTTTTTGGTCTATGGATATAGCGGGGGAAAGACCCTCAATGCTGTCGACATCAGGTTTTTCCATTTGACCCAAAAACTGACGGGCATAAGAAGACAGAGACTCAACATATCTGCGTTGACCCTCAGCATAGATGGTGTCAAAGGCAAGAGAGGATTTACCGCTTCCCGAAAGACCTGTAAATACAACAAGCTTGTCCCTTGGAATTTCCACATCAATATTCTTTAAATTGTTTTCGTTTGCACCCTTTATTATCAGCTTATCAATAGCCAAAAAAAATCCTCCAAAAAGAAAAAATCACATATAATATTATATGTGATTTTTCTCGATTTGTAAATCTTTTATTTTATTTCTCAAGTCTTTCCAAAATTTCTTTATTTTGGGCAATCATATAGCCTTGAGCGTAGATTAAATACAGACAGATAAGCGCTAAACCTGCGCCAAAAAGAAGTATTAAGGCACTGAGGAATATCAAAGCGTGGTCGAGGAAGAAAACTATTCCCGCTAATGCGAGGAAAAGCAAAAATACGCCTATAGCCACTACAAATGAAATGATTTTAATAACCTTTTCAATTTTTTCGTGGTTTAAATTTCCGTAAGCATCACTTGCCCTTTTGACCTGTTTAGCAGTGGTCTTGGCAATTTCCTCGGCTTTTTTCACCTGCTTTGCAGTGGCGTTAGCAAGTTTTTCCGCTTTTTTAACAACTTTTTTAACCGAGCCTTCAGAAGATGAACTGATATCTTCAAAGACGATTTTGTTTTCGTTATTTTCCAAAACAAATCCCCCAATTAAAGTTTTTCTACACCTAAAGTAACGCTTTCGCCGTTAATATCCCACTCTTTTACAAAGCCTGTGGGTTCAGTAACAGTCAAGCTGTCAGCCAAAGTGTCACCTGTAATGTCAGCGGGTTTTCTTTCGGCAATATCAGTTACTGCCTTGCTGCCTCCCAGTGTAATTGCAATATGGTCGGTCACATTGAAACCTGCTTCCTTACGCATTGTTTGAAGTTTGCTGACAAGTTCTCTCACAAAGCCTTCCTCAATGAGTTCGGTTGTAAGGTTGGTGTCAAGAGCTACGGTAACGCCTCTGTCACTTACAGTGAAGAAGCCCTCTTTTTGACTGGCTTCAATCAAAAGGTCGTCAGCAGTAAGTTCAATTTCGCCGATAGAAATGTTAAGCTTAATGCATCCGTTTGCATCTAAGTCTGCCTTTGCAGAACTGTCAAGCTCACTCAAAGCAGTGCGGATTTCACCAAGTTGCTTTCCGTACTTAGGACCTAAGGTCTTAAGCTGAGGTTTGAAGCTGTAGGTAACAAAGTTATCAACCTCATCAGTGAATTTAACCTCTTTGATGTTAAGCTCATCACGGATAATTGAAGCATATAATTCGTCAACACAGCCATCTGCTTTAACGTACATAGCAGCCAAGGGTTGACGGTTTTTGCGAGAAGAACCGTTACGGGCGGCTCTGCCTAGAACTACAATTTCGAGCACCTTTTTCATTTGCTCCTCAAGGTCGGCGTCGATTAAGTTTTCGTCTACTTCGGGGAAATCGCAAAGGTGAATACTCTCAGCCGCAGCTTTATCAATGTTGCGAACAAGGTTTTGATAAATGTTTTCAGCCATAAAGGGTATCATAGGTGCGGAAATTTTAGCAGTGGTAACCAAAGCAGTGTAAAGGGTGAGGTAAGCCGCAATTTTATCGTCGGTCAAGCCTTCAACCCAATATCTTTCTCTGCCACGGCGAACATACCAGTTACTCATTTCATCAACAAATTCCTGTAAAGCACGGGCAGCTTCGGGAATTCGGTAGTTTGCTAAATTCTCATCCACAGCACGAACGGTTGAATTAAGGCGAGAGAGCAACCATTTATCCATTACGGAAAGGTCATAATTATTTATATCATATTTAGAGGGGTCGAATTTGTCGATATTTGCGTAAAGCACATAAAATGCGTAGGTATTCCAAAGAGTACCCATAAATTTACGCTGACCCTCGGTCACAGCCTTTGCGTGGAAACGGTTGGGGAGCCAAGGAGCAGAGTTAGTATAGAAATACCAACGGATTGCATCGGCGCCAAAGCTTTCGAGCGCATCAAATGGGTCAACAGCATTGCCCTTTGATTTACTCATTTTCTGACCGTTTTCATCCTGAACGTGACCTAAAACGATAACATTTTTAAAGGGAGCCTTATCAAAAATAAGGGTTGAAATGGCAAGAAGTGAATAGAACCAGCCTCTTGTTTGGTCAACTGCTTCGGAAATGAAGTCGGCAGGGAACTGAGACTCAAAAAGGTCCTTATTTTCGAAAGGATAGTGGTGTTGAGCAAATGGCATTGAGCCTGAGTCAAACCAACAGTCAATAACCTCGGGAACACGGTGCATATCCTTTCCGCAGTGAGGACATTTGATGGTCACAGCGTCGATAAATGGGCGGTGCAACTCAATATCGTCGGGGCAGTTATCAGACAATTCTTTAAGTTCAGCAATA
>JAZSDI010000034.1:0-13238 GCA_045531045.1 Acutalibacteraceae bacterium
AATGGAGCTGGTGGACGGACTCGAACCCCCGACCTGCTGATTACAAATCAGCTGCTCTACCAACTGAGCTACACCAGCATTTTCAGCGCCTAAACACTATAACATAAATGCCCTTGATTGTCAAGCAAAAAGTTAAAAAAATTAATGAATTAAAGCAAACAGACCGTTACAATTTTTATAGGTTGCAACGGTCATTAATTCTTTTACAAAAATTAAGCGTTAGCTTTGTTGAAACGGGTAACGATTGCAGACTTCTTTCTTGCAGCATTATTCTTGTGAATAATACCCTTGGAAGCTGCCTTATCGATTTTCTGAACAGCAACCTCTACAACAGCTGCCATATCTTCAGACTTAGCATTGATAGCAGCATCAGCCTTTTTGATAGCAGTTCTTAAATCAGAACGATAAGCCTTGTTACGCTCATAGTTTGCTTTGCTTACAAGCACTCTCTTCTTAGCAGATTTAATGTTCGGCATCATGACACCTCCAAATAAATAGTAACAAGTCAGCACACGCCGACTCACGCAAAACTTATAATAACACAAACACTTCTAAATTGCAACACTTTTTTTAAAGTTTTTGAAAATTTATTTATGTCTGATTTTTTGCTTCAAAGCCCACAGTTTCGGCTTTGCAAACCCTGACCACAAATACCTTAAAGGATAGCTTAATCTTATATACCAAATATAAAGTTTATAACCCTTATTCGTGCAGTCAACAAGCTTGTCCCCACGGTAAAAAGCCTTCAAAACACCGATTATATCGCTATCGGTTACATTATACTCATTATTATATAAGTGGTCGCCTCTGATAACATAACCATCTGGCTTAACCTTTATAATTCGGTGCAACACATATTTGTTATCACCCGACTTATAAAGAGGCACATCGTGGAGTTTAAGTTTACCGCCACACTTTGCAATAACAACCCTATCCTTGCCCTGTCTTAGCATCGGCAACATGCTTGTTCCCTCAAAACCACTGACAGCAATATCCTCGGTTTTAAGAACTTCTTCAATATTGTTAATCATCGCAAAGCACTCCGGCTTTTTGAAGTTCGGCAATGAAACTATCTACACTCTCTTTTAAAGTAGCCTCGGTTTCATCGGGATAAATTTCTTTGAGTTTTAAAAGTAGTTCCTCTTTAGATATTTCTTCTTTTAAAAGTTCAAATATCTTTGCGGCTGTAGTGTTCATTTTCATAAAGCCACCGAATTTTTCAGTGCTCTCCCCCACAGCTACCGCAACTGTTTTACCTGCAACTTCATTAGTAACAAAATTGTATTTCAGTTTCATAATTCCACTCTCTAAAGCAAATTAATTCCCATTTTCTTGCACTTTGCTATTTCCTTTTCGGGCCAGATAGATACCTGAACTTCGCCAACATGCGCCTTTTGGAGCAAATACATGCAAAGTCTTGACTGACCGATTCCGCCGCCAACTGTCAAGGGCAATGCACCGTTAAGCAACAATTTATGGAACTCAAATTCTGCTCTATCCTCAGCATTTTCTGCCTTCAACTGCTTAATCAAGGCTTCACGGTCAACCCTTATTCCCATTGAGGAAATTTCAAAAGCCGAATCAAGCACCTTATTATGTAACAAAATGTCGCCATTTAAACTCCAGTCATCATAGTCTGGCGCTCTGCCGTCATGCTTTTCGCCGTTACTTAAGCGACCGCCGATTTGCATAATGAAAACTGCGCCGTATTCCTTAACAGCCTCGTATTCTCGCTGTTTTGCAGTGAGGTTAGGATATTTATCCAAAAGCTCTTGGGATGTGACAAAAGCAATCTGCTCGGGCAAGTTGTTCTCGATTTGCGGATATTCCTTGCAAACTGCCTCGGCAGTTCTTTTTAAAGCGCAGAAGATACTTCTTACAGTCGCTTTTAAATATTCCTCGTTTCTATCCTCAGCGGTGATAATCTTTTCCCAATCCCACTGGTCAACATAAATTGAATGGATATTATCACATTCTTCGTCACGGCGAATAGCATTCATATCGGTGTAAAGACCCGTATGCATTGGGAAACCGTATTTATGAAGTGCCAAGCGTTTCCATTTTGCAAGGCTATGTACAACCTCTGCCATCTCCCCTGTTTCCAAAATATCAAAGGAAACAGGACGCTCAACACCGTTTAAATTGTCGTTAAGACCGCTCTCGGTTTTAACAAACAAAGGGGCAGTAACCCTTGTTAAATCAAGGCAATCGCAAAGCTCGGTTGAAAATTTATCCTTAATTAAGGATATAGCCTTTTGGGTTTCAAAATCGCTAAGCTTTGATGTGTATTTTAACACTTGTATCAACTCCGATTAATAGATACTTCCCACAGTTCTGGGATACAAAATAACATCTCGGATATTCTGCATACCTGTGATATAAAGAATAATTCTTTCAAGACCTAATCCAAATCCGCTGTGGGGAACGGAACCGAAACGGCGAAGAGCAATATAATGCTCATAGTCCTCTAAGGTCATACCTCTGATTTCCATTGCCTCGAGAAGCTTATCTAAATCAGCCTCACGCTCACTGCAACCAATAATTTCGCCAACACCGGGAACAAGCAAATCGGTTGCGGCAACGGTCTTACCGTCGGGATTTTGTTTCATATAAAAAGACTTGATTTCCTTAGGATAATCGGTTAAGAAAACAGGCTTTTTGCAGATTTCTTCGGAAATATATTTTTCGTGTTCGGTCTGCAAATCGCAACCCCATTCAACAGGATATTGGAAATCCTTGCCCGATTTCTTTAATAACTCAATAGCCTCGGTATAGGTCATAATTGCAAAATCATTATTAATAACATTTTCAAGCTTTTCGATAAGACCCTTTTCAAAATGAGCATTAAAGAACTTCATTTCTTCGGGGCACTTAGTGAGAACTGCCTTGATAATGTATTTAATCATATCTTCGGCAATTTCAATAATGTCGGGAAGTTCAGCAAAGGCCACTTCGGGTTCAACATGCCAAAACTCAGCAACGTGGCGGGGTGTATTACTCTTCTCGGCTCTGAAAGAGGGGCCGAAGGTGTAAATCTTGCCCATTGCCATAGCGGCAACCTCACCCTCAAGTTGACCCGAAACGCTCAAAGCAGCACGGCGGCCAAAGAAATCGTCAGCGTTATAGTCTTCCTCGTTTTTATATTCGTTGCTGTAACCAATAGTGGTAACCTTAAACATCTCACCTGCGCCCTCGCAGTCACTTGCGGTGATTAAGGGAGTGTGGATATATGTGAAATGACGGCTTTGGAAAAATTCGTGAACAGCGGCAGAAACAACCGAACGAACACGAAATACAGCATTAAAGGTGTTAGTTCTGACACGCAAGTGAGGAATAGTTCTCAAATACTCCAAAGTATGTCTTTTCTTCTGCAAAGGATACTCGGGAGGACACTCACCAAGCATAACGATATTTTCAGCGTTGATTTCTACAGAATCCTCGGCAACGGCAGAGTTAACCAAAGTTCCCTCAACCTTTAAGGATGTGCCAAGCTTCATAAAATCACTTATATCAGAAAGCACTGCCTTGTCGATTACGATTTGTAAATGCTTCAAAGAAGTACCATCATTAAGTTCAATAAAAGCCATATTTTTGGAATCACGGGAGGTTCTAACCCAACCGCAAACCGTAACCTTTGTTCCTATAAGTTCCTTTTTCTCAAAAATATCAATAATATCGATGTGTTTCATTAAAATCACCTCTTAAAAATTAAAAAATGCGCTTATTATCCTAATAACATTAGGACGAATAAACGCTTGTATCCGCGGTGCCACCTAAATTACCGATAAAAATCGGTCGCTCACCATCGACTTAACGTGCCGAAACCCGTCGCCCCTAATAAGATTTAACATCCTTTCAGTTTGAAGCTCCAAAGTGTTACTGCCGTTTATGTATGACCGCACTCTCACCTTACTGCGACTCTCTTTGCACCTTATAAAACGTCAGCCTGTCTTTATCATAGCTTTTAACTATCGTATTATAACATTTACATTTAAAATTGTCAACTTTTTAAATGTTTTCTATAATTTCCCTTATTCTCTCGGCTCCGTTACCTTTTGTTGCAGAAAAAGGAATAATCTCTATATTCTCCCCAAGGTCGCCTAATTCTTCCCTTATAAGTCTTAGTCTTTCCTCAGTTTCGCCTTTATTCAGTTTATCTGATTTTGTTAAAACAACTGTATAAGGCATTTCGTAATGTCTTAAAAATTCGAGCATTGAAATATCAAAATCAGTGGCGGGATGGCGCATATCAATAAGCTGAAAAACCATCTTGATATTTCTTCCCGAACCGAAATAGCTTTCCATTAAATCCGACCAACGAGTGCGCTCACTAAAAGGCACCTTAGCATAGCCGTAACCCGGTAAATCCACAAGACGAACAGTGTCAACCTTATAAAAATTAATGGTAACCGTTTTGCCCGGCTTTGAGCTAACTCGGGCAATGGACTTGCGGTTTAAAATTTTGTTTATAAGCGATGATTTTCCAACATTTGACCTGCCCGAAAAACAAATTTCGGGCAGATTTGAAATATCTAATTGCTCTGCTGTGCCAAAGGCTTTTTCAAAACTTGCATTGTTAAAATTCATAACTCACCTCAAGGTAGGTCTCACGCTGTTTGAAACTACTACCTCGTTTCCAATTTTCCATTCTTCTTTTAAATCAGTTTCTAAAGGAAGAAGTGCCTTGTCAATAATTTCGCCAACATATTCAACAGGTACAAACTCAATTTTTTCTTTAACCTTTGCGTCAACCTCGTCCAAATCGGGAAGGTTTGCTTTTGGAATAAAGACAGTTTTTACTCCGCCTGTATATGCCGCCATAGTTTTCTCTTTCAGTCCGCCGATAGGCAAAACTCTGCCTCTTATGGTAACCTCACCCGTCATAGCAACATCACGCTTTACAGGGCGGTTAGTCAAGGCAGAAATAAGACCAGTAGTAATGGTTACACCCGCCGAGGGACCGTCCTTTGGAACAGCCGCTTCGGTTGCATGGATATGAATATCCTGTTCCTTATAAAAATCGGGGTCAATGCCGTATTTATCTGCATTTGCACGAACAAAGCTGACCGCTGCTCTTGCCGACTCCTTCATTACATCGCCGAGAGAACCTGTAAGTTCAGTCTTGCCCGTTCCCTTCATAGAAGCAATTTCAAGCTGCATAATCTCGCCGCCAACTGCTGTCCACGCAAGTCCGTTGATAATTCCAACCTCGTCCTGAGGTAAAATCACTTCGGGTTTATACTTACGTTTACCAAGCATTACCTCTAAGTTCTCAGCACCTACAGTAACCCTTTTCTTTTCACCGTTTGCCAATATTTTAGCAGACTTGCGACAAAGAGAAGCTATACTGCGTTCAAGTTTTCTCACACCCGACTCCCTTGTATAAAAATCAATCAAGCCGTAAATTGCATCATCGGTAATTTTAAGCTGACTTTTCTTAATTCCGTGGCGTTCAAGTTGCTTTGGAACCAAATGAATCTTAGCAATATTGAATTTTTCCTCTCTTGTGTAGGAAGAAAGTTCAATAATCTCCATTCTGTCACGCAAGGGTGCGGGAATTGTATCAAGAGTATTTGCAGTTGCCACAAAAAGTGTCTTGCTTAAATCAAAGGGTATTTCAAGATAGTGGTCCACAAATGCCCCATTTTGCTCGGGGTCTAAAACCTCTAAAAGTGCAGAAGACGGGTCGCCCTTATAGTCGCTTCCAAGCTTATCAACCTCGTCCAAAAGTATCAACGGATTAGAAGACCCCGCTTGTTTTAAAGCATTAATAATCTTACCCGGCATAGCGCCGATATAGGTTTTTCTGTGTCCCCTGATTTCTGCCTCGTCGTGAACACCGCCCAAGGAAATACGGGCAAATTTTCTGCCCATACACTCAGCAATGGTTTTGCCGATAGAGGTTTTACCAACACCTGGGGGACCTACAAGACAAATAATTTGTCCCTTAATCTCCCCTGAAAGTTTAAACACCGACAAAAGTTCTAAAATTCGCTCTTTTACCTTTTGCATACCGTAAATATCACGGTTTAAAATTTTCTCTGCTTTTACAATATCAGAAAAAACGGGTGTGCTCTTTTTCCAAGGAAGCGCCAAACACATATCAAGATAATTTCGCTCAACCGTTCCCTCATGGGAACCTTGGGGCATTTTAGAAAGCTTAGAAATATGTATGGATATTGCGTCCTTAACTTCCTTCTCAGCCTCTAACTTATTTAATTTAGCGTAATATTCATCAATTTCATCTGCAGAATCGTCACCGTAAAGTTCGGTGCTTATTACCTTCATTTGTTCTCTGAGGTAATACTGCTTTTGAGCCTCATCAAGAGCGGCTCTTGTTTTTTCGTTGATTTTGCGGTCAATTTCGGTAATTTCACGCTCTTTTTGAAGCATTTCGAGTAAAATTTTAGCCCTCTTAGAAACTGAGGTTTGTTCTAAAACATACTGTTTATCGTCAAAGGGTGCGGGAACATTGTATGCGATATAATCACACAAAAAGCCGATATCACTGCCGCTTTCAACCGTCATTAAAACATCGGGTGCAATATTAGGAAGAACTGCGGCATAGGACTTAAAACGGGTTTTAATGCGTCTTAAAAGGCTTTCTTTATAAACCTCTCGGTTGGTGATTTCCTTTTCTTCACACCTTAAAACATCGGCAACCAAATACTGTGTGCCGTTTTTGAAGGTTAGTCTTTTTGCTCTGTAAAGACCCTCAACCAAAACCTTTATAACATTATCCGAAACCTTTAAAACCTGTTTTATTCTAACAACAGTTCCGATTTCATACAAATCCTTTTCGTCGGGCTCTTCTTTATAAAAATCCTTTTGAGTAGCCACAAATAAAATCTGGCCCCTATCCATCGCCGCCTTTAAGGCATTTGAGGATTTCTTTCTTGCCACATCAAAGGAAGCTACGGTTTTTGGGAAAACCACCAATCCTCTGAGGGCTAAAAGCGGTAACCTTACCGCTGTTTCATTGAATTCTGACATTTAAAACTCCTAAAAATTGTTTCGATAAATTGCTGTTGCGCAAAGGACATTATTTTCAAATAAGAACAAAACCGTGTTTTTTTCAAATTCGATTTTCAAAACCTGCGCATTATTATAGTCGCCTATAAAGAAAAAAGCGTTTGATTCGGTAGCCTTTTCTTTTTTAACATCATAAGACTTTAAGGCTTCTTCCATTTCTACTATAATTTCCCCTGTTTTAAAACCAAAGGACTCGCCATAGGAAATGATATATCCCACACCCTTTTCGGGCTCGGCTTTTTTATAGTAGTAATCGTAGGCGCCTTCCTCAATCAGAACATTATTCTCTCCCTCAATCACATTGTAACCGCCGTGCTCGTGGGAATCGTCAGACTCATTAGCCCTTTTGTCCAAAACCGCCTTTACATCTTCAGGTTTTGTTCCCAATGTGATTTCATTTTCGGGCATTTGACCTAACTTAGCGTAATATTCAATATCAACACTGTTCTTTTTGTTTGTTTTTGCGTCTTTACAGCCCGTCAAACAAAATACAAACATAAGTGCCAATGTTAAAGCTAATATTCTTTTCATTTTAAACTCCTGTTATTTGCTGTGTTTATTCAAAAGTTCTTGACGAAGTTGCCATAACTCCTCTGAAAGGTCAACATAGTAGGTATGGGGATTTTCAAATCTTGTAACCTCATCCCACATAGAATCAACCTGCTGTTTTCTATAGTCGGAAATTTCCTTAACTGTGGGACACTCATAAACCTGTTTTCCGTTTTCGAAAATTTTAGCCTGAAGCTTTAAGGCAACAAAATCGGTTACAACCTTGCGTTTCCAAGTATGATTGGGGTCGAAAATCTCATAAGGCTCACTGCTGTCAATCTTTTCGTGACCCATAGTAATTACATCGGCAATAGCCTTGCCGGTTGTTCTGTCATAAAGTCTCCACGGAATTTTAACACCGGGAATTGTAATTTTAGCGTCGTTTTCGCTAATCTTGATTTTAGGTATAATTTCACCATTTTTATCAACTGCAGAAAGCTTGTAAACACCACCGAAAACAGCCTCGCTTGAAGCGGTTATAAGGCGTTCACCAACACCGTAACTGTCTACCTTAGCACCTTGGAAAATCATATCACGAATAAGATGCTCGTCCAAAGAGTTAGAAACGCAAATTTTACAGTCGGGATAACCTGCATCATCGAGCATCTTACGGGCTTTTTTGGTGATATATGTAATATCACCACTATCAATTCTAATACCAACAGGGCGTTTGCCTAAAGGTTTAAGCACCTCATCAAACACCTTAATAGCATTGGGTATACCCGATTTTAAAACATTATATGTGTCAACAAGAAGCATACAACTATCAGGATATTCCTCTGCATAGGTTTTGAAAGCTGTGTATTCATCGGGGAAAAGCTGCACCCAGCTGTGAGCCATTGTTCCACTTGCTTTAACACCGAAATCTTTAGCAGTAAGCAAACAGGAGGTACCTGTGCAACCGCCGATTATAGCCGCTCTCGCACCATAGTAAGAAGCACCGTGTCCGTGAGCACGACGGGCGCCGAACTCCATAACAGGTTTACCCGCAGCCGCTCTTACAATACGGTTTGCTTTTGTGGCAATCAAGGACTGATGGTTAATGGTAACAAGCAACATTGTTTCTACCATTAAAGCCTGCATAATAGGACCTCTTACAGTCACAATAGGCTCGTGTGGGAAAATTACAGTACCCTCGGGAACAGCCCAAACATCGCAAGTAAACTTAAAATCTCTCAAATAGTCAATAAACTCAGGTCTGAAAAGATTTAAAGAGGTTAAATACTCAATATCTTCCTCGGTGAATTTTAAATTATTCATATATTCAATAAGTTGTTCCAAACCTGCCATAATGGCATAACCGCCCTTATCGGGCACACGGCGGAAGAACATATCGAAATATGTTATAGTATCCTTCATATCACTATTGAACACACCATTTGCCATAGTGAGTTCATAAAGGTCCATTATCATTGTAAGATTAAGACTTGGTTTTTTCATTTTCAACATCCTTTACATCTTTTCAGGTGCCTCGATTTTAAGTAAGTCGAGTACATTTTTAATTACAACTGCAGTGGCTTTGCAAAGGGTAAGTCTTGCCATCATAAGGCTTTCATCCTCGCCCTTTACTCTGCAAGCAGAGTAAAACTTATGGAATTTGGTTGCCAAATCCTCAACATAGTGAGTAATTTTAGCAGGGTCATACGCTTTAGCCGAAGCAATGATTTCGTTTGTAAGACTTGAGATGTGAATTACAAGTTCCTTTTCCTCTGGTGCAGAGAGTTTTGCAAGTTCATCTTGTGAGCAGTCTCTTAAAGAAACACCCTCGCTTTCAAGGTTTCTTATAATACTGCAAATTCTCGCATAAGCATATTGAACATAGTAAACGGGGTTACTGTTAGACTCGTTAACCGCCAAATCAAGGTCAAAATCGAAATGGCTGTTAGGCTCACGCAAGTTAAAGAAAAATCTTGCCGCATCAATGGGAACTTCGTCAAGCAATGTCACCAAGGTTATCGCCTTGCCCGAACGCTTAGAAGCTTTAATAACCTCACCGTCACGGACAAGTCTTACCATCTGCATTAAAACAACATGCAACTTGTCCGCATCAACGCCAAGCGCTGTGAGTGCGGCTTTAAGACGAGGAACATAACCGTGGTGGTCAGCGCCCAAAACATCAATCGCTTTATCAAAGCCACGGGTCACAAGCTTATTGTAGTGGTAAGCAATATCAGGCACAACATAGGTTGGAACACCGTTTGCACGAACAAGAACAAAGTCTTTGTCACAACCGAACTCGGTTGCCTTAAACCAAAGTGCGCCCTCGGTTTCATAGGTGTAACCGCTCTGCTTCAAAAGTTCAATGATTTTAGCGGTTTCGCCGCTGTTATGAAGTGAACTTTCCTTAAACCAAGTGTTATAGGTGATTCTGTATTTCGCAAGGTCGTTTTTAAGACCCTCAATATTCTTAGGCAATGCAAACTCAACAAGTGCCTTGCGTCTTTCCTCTTCGCTCTTTGCCACAAAACTGTCACCGTGAATTTCAGCAAAAGCCTTGGCGTGATTTATAATATCCTCGCCGTGATAGGAATCCTCGGGCATTTCAACACCATCGGTGTATAACTGCAAATATCTCAAATCCAAAGAAAGACCGAATTTGTTAATTTGGTTACCTGCATCGTTTATATAAAATTCACGCTCGGTATAATAACCTGCCGCCTCTAAAACAGCCGCCAAGCAGTCACCCAAAGCACCGCCTCTGGCATTACCGATGTGCATAGGTCCTGTGGGGTTGGCAGAAACAAACTCAACCAAAACCTTTTTGCCTTCTCCAAAATCACTCTTGCCGTAATTATCTTTCTTTTCAATAACATCCTTTACAATGTCAGCATAGTAAGTATCCTCTAAAAAGAAATTTATAAATCCGGGACCTGCAATTTCGCAAGACTTAACATAGGTATTCTCGGTATTTAAATTATTAACCAAAATTTCCGCAATTTGTCTTGGCGCTTTTCTAAAAGCTCTTGCCCAAACCATTGCCGCATTTATAGCATAATCACCGTGGTCACGGTTGGCGGGAATTTCGATTGTAAAATCGGTGAGTTCAGCCTCAGGGAGTTCACCTTTTTCTATAGACAACTTAGCCGATGCTACGATAATATTTTTGATTTGTTCTTTTGATAAGTCTACTATTACTGACATTCTTATACCTCTTTAACTGTAATTTCTACTTCATTTCGGCTAACAAGCTTTAAATCGGAATCAATAGTGTAAACCAATTCAATTCTTCCGCCGTTTTCATTTAAATCAACATTTACCTTTTCACCGTGGATTCCAAGACTCAGTTCTCCAACGGGTGTGGAATAAAAGCAGTTATTCCTGACATTTTGTTCTATTTCCATTCGGCTGTTTATATCTCCGCTTCTATTAAGCACAATCGATTTATTGGAATTTATAAATATCTTGGTCTTGACAGAAGCCGAATCCATCAACTGCCCCTCTTCATAAGACAAAAAATATTTTCCGTCTTTTTCGCCGAATTTACCTTCGGTTGTGAGTTCTACCGAATCGGAATCAGAATCAACAGCCTGAATACTTTTTACGGTTATTATAACATCCTTTATCATAAGATTACTGTTTTCACCTTGCTGTCATCAATTTCTCTGCCCAAAAGGATTGACGCTTGATGTCTGAAAGAATCGGCTTTGTCGCTAACAAAAAATTCTATGTTGCCTTTCCCCTCACCTTTAAGCATATCCTCTTTTTCCAAAAACTCTAAAACTGCTTTTGCAGTGGCAGTACCCGCATTAATAAGTTTAACAGTGTCACCCAATACTTTTGAAATAGCGTTTTCAAGCACAGGATAGTGGGTGCAACCCAAAATTAAGGTGTCAACCTCTGCTTTTATCATTGGTTCTAAATAGCGTTTAATTGTTTCCTCAACAACCACATCGTCAGCAGAATACCAACCCTCTTCAACCAAGGGAACAAAAAGCGGACAGCTTTGACAGACCACCTTAGCATCAGGCAAAAGTTTTAGAATATATTCTTTATGCTTTCCGCTTTTTACAGTGGCAGAAGTTCCTATAACACCTATTTTCTTGTTAGTTGTTATTTCACAAGCCATTTTTGAAGCGTGAGAAACAACCTCAAAAAAAGGTATCGGCAATTTTTTTGAAACATCTGCCGCCACCGAAGAAACCGTTCCGCAGGCGGCAATTATCGCCTTTACATCCCGACTTAAAAGAAATTCCTCATCCTCTGCGGCATATCTTTTTATAGTGTCAATACTTCGGTTTCCGTAAGGAACACGGCCTGTATCTCCAAAATAAACAATATCCTCAAACTCAAGTATTTTATTAAGTTCTTTAACAACAGTTAAACCGCCTAAACCCGAATCAAAAACGCCTATCGGACGGTTATTTGCCATTAAGGTCACCCCTTAATATATATTCTATTAAATAATACCACAAAAACCCCATTTTTTCAATAGTTTATTGCCTTATTTCGCAAAAAATAAATCGGTCCTCAAAGGACCGATTTATTAACTATTCCGTTCTTATATTTGCATCTTGTACTTTAGATGAATCAGATGATGTACCCGGTTGTTTGTCTTGTGAAGATTCAGAACTCGAACCGGACGAAACACTGGAATTTTCCGAAACAACAGAAGAAACATTGGAATTATCCGATGATGCACCGCTTTGGTTTTCACTGTTTTGCGGCAAGTTTTCAGAAACATCTCCACTGTTTGCGTTTTGTTCGGGTGGCACAGTTCCCTCACTTTGTGAACTTGGCGGTGTCTGACCCTCAGTGGGCGGAATTTCAGACACAGTGCTCTCAACCGAACTTGTTTCTCCCTGATAAAGGGTAAAATTGTCAGGATTTGAACCTTTTTTATAATATCCCGAACCACGCATTACAACATTTTCGCTGTATGTGAAATCCTTGTATTTAAGGGGTCTGTGAACATCACGCATAACATCACGCCAAATAGTTGCCGCCGCAGATGTGCTGTGTATGGTCTGCCTTAAATCAAATCCATACCAAACAGAACCCACATAATAAGGCGTTCCCGCAACCATCCAAAGGTCGTTAGACTCACTTGAAGTACCTGTCTTGGCATAGGCTTTCATACCGCTGTAACCCGCAATACCGCCGCCTGTTCCTTCGCTACCATAAACAACACCTTGCAAAAGACGATTCATTATTGTGGCAGTTTCAGGACTGATAACCTGTTTTCCCTTGGAACTATATTTCAAGACGGTATCTCCGTCAATATTCACGATTTTTGTGTACGTTGTGGGGGTATGATATACACCGCCGTTTCCAAATACAGCGTATGCCGCCGCAGATTCGGTAGGAGTCATACCGTAACAACATCCGCCAAGAGCCAGTGAAGATAAATTCTTATCATCCTTAACCAAATATTTAAGCCCTAATTTTTTAGTTAAGAAGTTATAAGATTCTTTAACGCCTAATTTCTGCAAAAGTATAACAGGTATTGTATTAGCAGATTTTCTTATTGCATAATCCACCGTCATAAGACCTTTATACTCTCCGTACCACTCCTTAGGACCTGGTTTTCCATCAGGTGTATAGTGAGGTATCGGCTCATCAATCACCTTTGAAGAATAGTGAATTAAATCTTTTTCTATTGCCAAGGCATAAACGCCAATCGGCTTCATAGTCGAACCAGGCTGTTGAGGAATATTATA